>DATBKR010000129.1:0-26018 GCA_036555805.1 Hyphomicrobiaceae bacterium
CTCCACGGTCATGCCCTCGCACAGGCGCGAGCCGAACTCGATCCTGCGCCCCTTCTCGTGGCCGAACACGTCCTTGATGAGGAACGGCACGCCGCGGAACGGCCCGTTGCCGAGGCTGGCCTCGTCCAGGCCGTCGATGCGGTCGGGATAGAGCTCCACGATGGAATTGACGGCCCCGTCCACCTTCTCCTTCGCCGCCACCGCCGTCAGCGCCAGCTCCTTGGGCGTCACCTGCTTCCTGGCCACCAACTCGGCCAGCCCCAGGGCATCATAGCTGGCGTATTCGGCGAGGTTCATGGGCGTGTTCCTTCTCTCTGTCCTGGCATGCGGCCTGTTATAAGACGGGATTATCCTGCTCACCGCTGGCGAGCGCAAATCGCTATCCCTTTTCGTCATCCCGGCGCCGCTTGCGAGCGAAGCGAGCAAGCGGAACCAGGCCGGGACCCATGCACCTCTAAGCTTGCTCTCTTATCGGATAATACGTAGAGATAGCAGGCACGTGCGGCGCCGGGATGACGACATTCTGTCGGCTGGAGCCGGTTTCGCTCCTGGCCCATTCGGACGCGCACGTTTCTCTCATCACGCCGACGCAACCCCCTCCCCAAAATCAGCCGTCCGCCCCGGCGCCGCCTCGAACAGGGCGCGGGTGTACGCGTGGCGCGGCGCGGCGAAGACCTCGGCCGTGGCGCCCTGCTCCACCACCAGGCCCCGCTGCATGACGGCGATGCGGTCGCAGATCTGGGCGGCGACGCGCAGGTCGTGGGTGATGAACAGGACGGCGAGGTCGAAGCGCCGGCGCACGTCGTCCAGCAGCCTCAGCACCTGCGCCTGCACCGACACGTCGAGGGCGGAGACGGCCTCGTCGGCGATGAGGAGCTGCGGCTCCATGGCGAGCGCCCTGGCGATGGCGATGCGCTGGCGCTGGCCGCCGGAGAACTGGTGCGGGTAGCGGTCGAGGGCGTCGGGCGAGAGCCCCACGAGGGTCATGAGGCGGCTGGCGCGCTTGCGGGCTTCCGCCTCGCTCAGGCCGAAGTTCATGGGGCCCTCGACGATGGAGGCGCCCACCGTGCGGCGCGGGTTGAGCGAGCGGTACGGATCCTGGAACACGATCTGCACATGGCGCCGGTGCTGGCGCAGGCGGCGCTGCGACAGGCGCGCCACGTCGATGCCGCCGATGCGGATGGCGCCGCCGGTAGGCTCGATCAAGCGGGCGATGCAGCGCGCCACCGTGGACTTGCCCGAGCCGGACTCGCCGACGATGCCCACCGTCTCGCCGCGGCGCACCTCGATGCCTACGTCCTGGGCCGCCCGCACCACGCGCCCGGGGAAGAAGAGGCTGCCGCTGCGGTAGGTCTTGGACAGGCCGGCCGTCGCCAGCGCCACCGGCCCGGCCTTTGGTCCGCGCGGCGGCGGCTTGAGGCTCGGCACCGAGGCGATCAGCATGCGCGTGTACTCGGATTGCGGCCGGCGCAGAACTTGGCTTGCCGCGCCCGTCTCCACTACGCGGCCCGACTGCATCACCACCACGCGGTGGGCGATCTCGGCCACCACGCCGAAGTCGTGGGTGATGAACAGCACGCCGGTGCCGCGCCGCTCCTGCAGCTCGCGCATCAGCTGCAGGATCTGCGCCTGCGTCGTCACATCCAGCGCGGTGGTGGGCTCGTCCGCGATCAGCAGCGCCGGGTCGAGCACCAACGCCGCGGCGATCATGATGCGCTGGCGCTGGCCGCCCGAGATCTGGTGCGGGTAGACGTCTGTCAGCCGCTCCGGCTCGGGCAGGTGCACGGCGCGCATGATGTCCAGCACGCGGCGGCGGCGGTCGGGCGCGGAGAGGCGCGTGTGGATCTCCAGCACTTCGGCGATTTGGTCGCCCACGGTCATGACCGGGTTGAGCGCGGTCATGGGCTCCTGGAAGATCATGGCCATGCGCGTGCCACGCAAGCTGCGCAGGCGCGCCGCCGTGGCCTCGAGCACGTCCTCGCCCTGCAGCAGGACTTGGCCCGACTTCGCCTGCAGCTCGCGCGGCAACAGCCCCATGACGGTCTGCGCCGTCACCGACTTGCCGGAGCCGGACTCGCCCACCATGCACACGATCTCGCCGGGGCCGACGGAGAGCGAAATGTCCTCGACGGCGTTGGTGCGGTCCGAGCCAGCCGGAAGGGCCACGGTGAGGCCCTCGATGGCGAGAACGGAGGCAGGCGCGGCGGTGTCGGCCATCCTCGCGGCTCCTCGTCAAACCCGTTTGGCGAAGCGCGGGTCGAGCGTGTCGCGCAGGCCGTCGCCCAGCATGTTGATGGCCAGCACCGCCAGGGCGAGGCACACGCCCGGATAGAAGACGTTGTGCGGATAGATGCGGAACAGCGAGCGCCCCTCGGCCATGATGTTGCCCCAGGTGGGCGTCTCCGGCGGAATGCCTATGCCGAGGAACGACAGGATCGCCTCGATCAGGATGGCGGAGGCGCAGACGAAGGTGCCCTGCACGATCAGCGGCGCGATGGTATTGGGCAGCACGTGGCGCACCAGCAGCGCGGGCGTGGGGGTGCCCACCGTGATGGCGGCCTCCACGTAGGGCTCCGCGCGGATCGACAGCACGGTGGCGCGCACCAGCCGCACCACACGCGGGATCTCGGGGATCACGATGGCGATGACCACCGCCGCCAATCCTGCGCGAGAGAGCGACACCACGGCCATGGCCAGCAGGATGGCCGGGATCGCCATCAGGCCGTCCATGACGCGCATGATGAGGCCGTCCAGCCAGCGCACGTAACCGGCGACGAGCCCGATGGCAAGGCCGATGGCGACGGCCAGGACCGCCACCGTGATGCCGATGACGAGCGAGACGCGCGCGCCGTAGACAACGCGGCTGTAGACGTCGCGGCCGAGGGAGTCGGTGCCAAAGCGGTGCACGAAGGTCTTCTCGTTGCCGGCCTCGTCGCGGATCACGCGCTCGGCGCCCGGCTTCTTGTTGCGGAAGGCCGGGTTGATCTCGGACGGGTCGATGGTGCCGAGCACCGGCGCCAGCAGGCCGATGAGGGCGAGGACGGCCACGATCGTCGCGCCGATGATGACCCGCGGGCTGCGCGCGAGGCTGCGCAGCGTGCCCGACCGCCGCGCCGCCGGCGCGGGCGCAGCCAGATCGCCGGGCAGGGCCTCGATGCTCAATAGCGGATCCTCGGGTCCAGGACCGTGTAGGCGACATCGACGGCCAGGTTGATGAGCACGTAGGCGAGCGAGAACAGCAGGATCACCGCCTGGATGGTGGGATAGTCGCGCGCCAGCACGGCATCGACGGTGAGGCGGCCAAGGCCGGGAATGGTGTAGACCGACTCGGTCACCACCACGCCGCCGATCAGCAGCGCGATGCCCAGCCCGACCACCGTGACGATGGGCACCGCGGCGTTGGCCAGTGCGTGGCGGATGAGCACGCGGCTCTCGGTCTGGCCCTTGGCGCGCGCCGTGCGGATGTAGTCCTCGTTCATGACCTCCAGCACGCTGGTGCGGGTGATGCGGGCGATGAGGGCGATGTAGATGACGGACAGTGTCAGCGCCGGCAGGACCAGGCGCTGCAGCCAGCCGCCGACGCCGAGCCCGATGCGCTGATAGCCCTGCACGGGAAGCCAGTTCAGCTGCACCGCGAACACGTAGATCAGGAGGTAGCCGACCACGAACACCGGCACCGAGAAGCCAAGCACCGACAAGCCCATCACGAGGCCGTCGAGCCAGCCGCCGTGGCGCCAGGCGGCCAGCGTGCCGAGCGGCACGGCGATCAGCACGGCGAGGACGATGGTGACGAGCGCCAGCGACAGCGTGGGCTCCAGGCGGTCGAGGATCAGCTCGGCCACGCTCTTCTTGAAGAAGAACGACTCGCCGAAGTCGCCGCGCAGCGTCCGGCTCCCCCAGATGAAGAACTGGGTAAGGATGGGCTGGTCGAGACCCAGGCGGTTGCGGATCTCGGCCACCTGCTCCGAGGTCGCGTTGTCGCCGGCGATGATGGCGGCGGGATCGGACGGCGTCAGGCGCAGCATCAGGAACACGAGCACCGCGACGATCAGCATCACGGGGACGGTCGCCAGCAGTCTGCGCAGGACATAGGCGAGCATGGGATGAGCGCCGGTCTGCCTTCCGTAGGTTGGGTCGACGCCGGCGAAGCCGGGGAGACCCAACCCGCGTCTGTTGGGTCTCGCTGACGCTCGACCCAACCTACATGCACCGCGTCAGTTGACGGTCACGTTCCAGAACACGGGCGCCGGCGCCGTCACCATGCCGTTCACGTTCTTGCGCATGAGCGAGCCCTGGTACCACTGCCCCAGCGGGATGTGCGTCACCACCTTCGTGTCGTAGACCTGGATCGCCTCGGCAATGGCCTTCTGTCGGGTCGGGTCGGTCTCGCGCGCGAAACCGTCGCGCAGCTTCTCGATCTCGGCATCGCAGGGCCAGCCGAACATGGCCTTGTCGCACGCCGAATTCATGAAGCCCGTGAAGATGGGATTGCTGATATCGGCCGCGACCCAGGATGTCAGAAAGGCGTGCCAGCCGCCGGCGGTGGGCGGATCCCTCTTGGCGCGGCGCCCCACCAGCGTCTGCCAGTCCATCGACTGCATGTCCACCTTGAAGCCTGCCTTCTCCATTAAGGCTTTGGCCACGGGCGCGAGGTTGGTGAGGATCTGCAGGTCGGTGGAGTGCATCAGCACGATCGGCGTGCCGTCATAGCCCGCTTCCTTCAGAAGCTCCTGCGCCTTCTTGAAGTTTGAGCCCAGCAGCCCCTCCATGCCCTTCTCGGTGGAGAATGGCGTGCCGCAGGGGAAATAGGACTTGCAGACCTTGTAATACTTGGGATCGCCGACCACCGCCTTGAGGAAGTCCTCCTGGTTGAAGGCATAGAACAGCGCCTCCCGAACCTTGGGATTGTCGAAGGGCTTGTGCAGCCAGTTCGGCCGGAAGGTGAACTGGTTGCCGGCCGGGTTCCAGTCGACGTACTTGATGTTGGGGTCGGCGAGCGCGAGGGGCATCAAATCGTGCGGCGGCTGCTCGATGAAGTCGATCTCGCCGGCCAGAAGCGCGTTGATCGCCTGCTGGTGGTCGGAGATGGCCCGCCATTCGACGCGGTCGACCTTGACGACCTTGCCGCCGGCGAGGCTGGAAGCGGGCTCGGGGCGCGGCTTGTACTTGTCGAACTTGACGTAGACGGTCTTGTCGCCGGGCTTCCATTCGTCCTTCTTGAAGACGAACGGGCCGGAGCCGGTGAAATCCGAGATCTGCGTGTTGGGGTCGGTCTCGGCGACGCGCTTGGGCATCATGAAGGGCACGGCCGACGAGGGCTTGCCGAGGCCCAGCAGGACGAGGCCGGTCGGCTCCTTGAGCTTGATGACGAAGGTCTTGGCGTCCTTGATCTCGAAGCCGGCCACGAACGACATGAGCTTCTGGCCGGTGGCGTCCTTGGCCGCCCAGCGCTTGATGGAGGCGACGCAGTCGTCGGCTGTGACCGGCTGACCGTCGTGCCAGAGCAGGCCGTCGCGCAGGGTGAACGTATGGGTCAGCCGGTCGGGCGACACCTCGTACTTGCCGACCATCTGCGGCTTGATCTCGCCATTGGCATCGGTGGCGAACAGCGTGTCGTAGATCATGTAGCCGTGGTTGCGGACGATGTAGGCCGTGGTCCAGATCGGATCGAGGATCTTGAGGTCGGAGTGCATCACCGCGCGCAGCGTGGTCTCCGCGCGCGCGGCTCCCGTGAGACCCGCGGCGGCACCCGCGATCACGAGGATCCCCATCGCCAATCGGCGCAAGCAGCTCATTGTCCGCTCCCTTGTCCGCTGTTTCGCCCGTGTCCGCGGCGCTCGTCGCTCCGGCGGCCGCGGCTCAGCCAAGCCCGGATTAGACAGTCCGGCCTGCGGCGAGTCAAAGGCTAGATGTGCCGTATTTCCGGTTCTCGTGCCCGGAGCATTGGCAGGCCGGACCCTTCCTGTGCCGTACGTCGTTGGCGTGCGGTGGCGGATCTGCTCTAGTGGAGAGACAGCCCGGAGGGCCATGCATGCATGCCTTCACCGCCTCGCTCGGCACCGAGACCAACACTTTCTCGCCGATCCCGACCGGCGCGCGGCTGTTCGCCGAGACGGCGCTGGTGCGGGCCGGCGCGTACGGCGCTGCACCCAATTTCTTCGCGCTGCCGATGATCGAGTTCCGCGACCGCGCGCGGGCGAAAGGCTGGCGCGTGACGGAGAGCCTGTGCACGTTCGCCATGCCGGCGGGCACGACGGTGCAGCGCGTCTACGAGGCCTTCCGCGACGAGATCCTGGCGGATCTCGCCAAGGCGATGCCGGTCGATGCCGTGCTGCTCAGCCTGCACGGGGCGATGGTGGCCGAGGCGACGGAGTCGTGCGAGACCGACCTGGTTCAGCGCATCCGCACCATGGTCGGACCGGACGTGCTGATCGGCGTGGAGCTCGACCTGCACTGCCACCTCACCGACGAGCTGGTGGCGGCGGCCAGCGCCATCGTCATCTTCAAGGAATACCCGCACATCGACGTGCGCGAGCGCGCCGCCGAGCTGTTCGACATCGTCGCCGCGGCGGTGGAGGGCCGGGCGGCCCCGCGCATGGCCCTGTTCGACTGCCGCATGCTCGGCCTCTATCCCACCACGGTGGAGCCCATGGCCTCGTTCCTGCGCAAGATCCGGGGGCTGGAGGGTCGCGACGGCGTTCTGTCGATCTCCATCGCACACGGGTTCCCCTGGGGCGACGTTCCCCAGGCGGGCACGCGCGTCCTCGTCACCACCGACGGGGAGAAGGCCGACGGACCGGCGCTGGCGCGCAGGCTGGGGCTGGAGCTGCGGGAGCTGCGCCCCCGCATCGAGGCACCGTGGCTGCGGCTCGACGCGGCGCTCGACCAGGCGATGGCGGCAACCGAGGGGCCGGTCGTGCTGGCCGACATGGCCGACAACGCCGGCGGCGGCGCGCCCAGCGATTCGACGTTCGTGCTGCGGGCCATGCTCGACAGGGGCATGAGCGATGCGGCGCTCGGCTGCATCTGGGACCCCGGCGCGGTGGCGCTCGCCTTCGAGGCGGGCGAGGGCGCGCGGCTCCCCTTGCGCGTGGGCGGCAAGCTGGGCCCCATGTCGGGTGACCCGATCGATCTCGATGCCACAGTCACGCGGGTGGTGCGCGATGCCGTGCAGGACGGACTCGGCGCCAAGGTCGGCATGGGGGACAGCGCGGCCATCCGCGCCGGCGGCATCGACATCGTCCTCATCTCCAAGCGCACCCAGGCGTTTACGCCGAGCGCGTTCATCAGCGTGGGGATCGACCCGGCGGCCAGGCGCTATGTGGTGGTCAAGTCCATGAACCACTTCCGGGCCGGCTTCGAGCCCATCGCCAAGGCCATCCTCTACGTGGCGGCTCCGGGCGCCATCGACTTCGACTACACCCGCATTGCCTACACGCGCCTGCGCCGGCCCATCTACCCGCTCGATGCGGACGCGTGGGCTGACCGGCCGCGGCGTCGAGGCGGCGCAAGGGCGCAGTAAGAGGAGGAATCGGATGGAAAGCCAAGGTGCGGGCGGCAGGCCGCTGGTGCGGACCCAGCAAGACTTGCGCACACATTTCGGCGAGGTGAGGCTGCTTGCCGAGAAGAAGGTGCAACACAGCCTCGACAGGTTCTGCCGCAACTTCATTGCCCTGTCGCCGTTCCTGGTGATCGCGTCCAGCGATGGAAAGGGCAATGCGGATGCCACGCCGCGCGGCGACAGCCCCGGGTTCGTAGCCGTGCTGGACGACACAACGCTGCTGATCCCCGACCGGCGCGGCAACAACCGCGTGGATACGTTCAGTAACGTTTTGGCGGCGCCAGGGGTCGGGCTCATCTTCTTTGTTCCCGGCATCGACGAGACGCTGCGCGTCAACGGCAAGGCCGAGATCACGCAAGACCCCGAGTTGTTGACGCCGCTGGCGGCACAGAATGTCGCCCCGACCATCGGTCTGCAGGTGCATGTGGAGGACGCCTATTTCCACTGCGGCAAGGCGCTGATGCGCGCCAGGCTGTGGGACCCGGCGACACAGGTTGAGCGCAAGGCGTTCCCGAGCCTGGGCCGCGTCATCGCCGAGCAGACGTCGGCGGTGGGGGTCGAGGCGGCCGAGAAGGCCATCGCGGAGGGGTACCGCACGCGGCTGTATTGATGCGCCAAGGCCCTGCCTCGGCACGGCGGCGGCAAGGTTGCCGCTTCCATTGGACCGCCTCGCCGAGGGCTGGAGGCGTGCTAGAAGGGCGGCTCCATCCACGTTAGCGCCGAGCCCATGGACACCGCGGCACTGCTCAGGCCCCCGTATTTCGATCCGCGCGAGGTGGGCGCGGAGCTGGTGGGGCTTGCGAAGACCTACGGCGGCGTGGAGCGGGCGCGGCCGGCGGTCCTGTGCAGGCTCAAGGAGCTGCTGAAGACGGCACGGGCGGAGGCGCAGCGCCAGCTGGTGGCCGACGGCAGCGGGCGGCGTTGCGCGGCCGGGCTCGCGGTATTCCAGGATGCGCTGATCGGCGTCATCTACGAGTACACGGTGACGCAGGCCTACCGCGTCATGAATCCCTCGGCGGCCGAGCACATGGCCGTCGTGGCCACCGGCGGCTACGGGCGAGGGCTGCTGGCGCCCCATTCCGACGTGGACCTCCTGTTCGTGCTGCCCTACAAGCAGACGCCCTGGGGCGAGAGCGTGGTGGAGCACGTGCTCTACCTGCTGTGGGACCTGGGTCTCAAGGTGGGCCACGCCACCCGCAACATCGACCAGACGCTGAAACTCGCGCGCTCCGACATCACCATCCGCACCGCCATCCTCGACGCGCGCCTGATTCTGGGCGACGCCCCCCTGTTCCAGGAGCTGATGCGGCGCTTCCGCGGGGAGCTGCTGCCTGGCACCGGCAGGCAGTTCGTCGAGGCCAAGCTGGCCGAGCGCGACGAGCGCCACCGCCGGGCTGGCGAGTCGCGCTACCGTGTGGAGCCCAACATCAAGGACGGCAAGGGCGGCCTGCGCGACCTGCACACTCTGCACTGGCTGGCGAAGTACCTCTACGGCTATGGGCTCGGGGAGGACGGCGGCGAGAGCCAGCTCTTCGCGCACGACGAGAATGCCACGTTTCGCCGCTGCGAGAACTTTCTGTGGAAGGTGCGCTGCCACCTGCATTTCCTCGCCGGCCGGCCCGAGGAGCGCCTGACCTTCGACGTGCAGCAGGCCATGGCCGAGCGGCTGGGCTACGGCGGCCGCGCGGGCCTGCGCGGGGTCGAGCGCTTCATGAAGCACTACTTCCTGGTAGCCAAGGACGTGGGCGACCTTACCACGGTGCTGTGCTCGGCCCTGGAGATGGAGCAGGTGAAGCCGTCGCCGGCGCTTTCCCTGCTCAACCCCCTCAACTGGCGCCCACGCGCCAAGGCGCGCGCCAACGGCAATTTCCGGCTAGAGCACGGTCGCCTCAATGTCGCCAGCAGCGATGTGTTCTCGCGCGACCCCGTCAACCTGATCCGCTTCTTCGCCCAAGCCGAGGAGACCAACTCCTTCTTCCATCCGGACGCCCTGCGCCTGCTGCGGCGGTCGCTGCGGCTGATCGACGACAAGCTGCGCAACGATCCCGAGGCCAACCGCATCTTCCTGGAGATGCTGTGCTCGCCCAAGAACTCCGAGCCGACGCTCAGGCGCATGAACGAGGCGGGCGTGCTCGGCCGGTTCATCCCGGACTTCGGCCGGGTGGTGTCGATGATGCAGTTCAACATGTACCACCACTACACGGTGGACGAGCACCTGATCCGCACCATCGGTGTGCTCGCCGGCATCGAGCGCGGCGAGGACGTCGAGGCGCACCCGTTGTCCGGGCGCATCATCGGCACAATCCAGCACCGGCGCGCGCTCTATGTGGCGGCGTTTCTGCACGACATCGCCAAGGGTCGCGACGAGGACCACTCGCTCGTCGGCGTACGCATCGCGAAGACCCTGGGGCCGCGCCTCGGCCTCACGCCTGCCGAGACCGAGACGGCCATGTGGCTGATCGAGCAGCACCTGTCCATGAGCCACGTGGCGTTCTCGCGCGACATCGGCGACCCCAAGACGGTGCGCGATTTCGCCAATGTCGTGCAGAGCCCGGAGCGCCTGAGGCTGCTGCTGGTGCTGACTGTGGCCGACATCCGTGCCGTCGGGCCCGGCATCTGGAACGGCTGGAAGGGGCAGCTCCTGCGTGCCCTCTACTACGAGGCCGAGCTGGTGGTGGCGGGAGGACACGCCCAGCTCGGCGCTCGCGAGCGCGCAGGCAGGGCCCAGGAGGCGTTCCGCGCGGCCGTCGCGGATTGGCCCAAGGAGGACGTGGAGCGCTTCATCGGCCGGCACTACCCCGACTACTGGCTGCGCACCGAGACGCGCAAGGCGGTGGAGCATGCCAGGATGATGCGTGAGGCCGAGGCCAAGGCCAGCCGGCTCGCCAGCCACGTTGCCACCGACGCCTTCACGGCCATCACCGAACTGTCGCTGATGGCGCCCAACCATCCGCGCCTGCTCGCCGCGCTGGCAGGAGCCTGTGCCGCCGCCGGGGCCAATATCTCGAGCGCGCACATCTCCACCACGCGCGACGGGTTCGCGCTCGACACGTTCCTGCTGGCGCGCGACTTCGATCTCGACGAGGACGAGCTGCGGCGTGCGGCCCGCATCACCGACACCATCGAGAAGCTGCTGAAGGGCGAGGTCCGGCTGCGGGACCTGATGGCCAGGCCGCGCGTGCGACGCGGCAGCCCCATCGGCGCCTTCACGGTGGCGCCCGAGGTGCTGATCGACAACACGCTCTCCAACGAGCTGACCGTGGTACAGGTGTCGGGGCTCGACCGGGCGGGTCTGCTCTACGAGCTGACCAGCGCGCTTTCGGACCTCAACCTCGACATCACCTCGGCGCACGTCGCCACTTTCGGCGAGAAGGCGGTGGACGTGTTCTACGTCACCGACCTCACCAACAAGAAGATCGCCGATCCGCGCCGGCAGAAGGCCATCGAGGAGCGCCTGCTGGCGATCCTCGGCGCGAACGGGACGTGAGAGAGCAAACGGGACGTGAGAGAGCACGTGTACCCATCCCGGAAGCCGAGGCCGAAGGCCGAGGCTGTCCGGGACCTTGTGAAGCGAGTCGGAACCTTCACGAGGTCACCACCGGCAGCGACCTGCGTGCGGTGTTGTCATCGCCGATCGGGAACATGACCCCCTCGCTGCTGCCGCCCGTGGGCCAATGTCGCACAGTTGCGGCCATTGGCGAACAGCGGCTGCGGGCGAAACCGCCCCAGCACGGCAAGAAACCGGGCCGGTGTTACATCGGCCGCCGCTGCGCCTGCCTTGCTCTTGGCCGGCCGCCGGGCTAGGGCTCGGCCCATGAAGCTCTACCGCGCCTTCGCCACTGTCGGCGGCCTGACCATGGCCAGCCGCGTCCTGGGTTTTGCCCGCGACATCCTGATCGCGGCCACGCTGGGCTCCGGCGCGGTGGCCGATGCGTTCTTCGTGGCCTTCCGCTTCCCCAACCTGTTCCGGCGTCTGTTCGCCGAGGGCGCCTTCAATTCAGCGTTTGTGCCGCTGTTTGCCGGGCGCCTCGAAGGCGAGGGCCGCGAGGCGGCACGGGCCTTCGCCGAGGAGGCCCTGGCCGGCCTCGTGTTCGTGCTCGTCCTGCTGACTGCGGTGGCCGAGATCGCTATGCCCTTTCTCATGCTGGGCCTGGCACCGGGGTTCAATGCCAACCCCGACAAGTTCGACCTGGCGGTGCTGCTTACCCGCATCACCATGCCCTACCTGCTGTGCATGTCGGTGGTGGCGCTGCTCTCGGGCGTGCTCAACTCGGTCGGCAAGTTCGTTGAAAGCTCGGCCGTCTCCATCGTGCTCAACCTGACCATGATGGCGGCCACGGTGGCGGCCATGGGGCTCGGCCTCACCAACGAGCCCATGGCAGGCGTGGTGCAGGCCTGGGGCGTGTTCGCCGCCGGCATCCTGCAGCTGGCGCTGCTCGTCGACGGCGCGCGCCGCAACGGGCTCACGCTGCGCCTGCGCCGCCCGCGCATGACCCAGGGCGTGCGCCGGCTGATCTCCCTTGGGATACCGGGCGTCGTCGCCGGGGGCGTGACACAGCTCAACATCGTGATCGGCACGGTGATCGCCTCGATGCAGGACGGCGCCGTCTCGCACCTCTACTATGCCGACCGCGTCTACGAGCTGCCGCTCGCCATCGTCGGCATCGCCGTGGGCGTGGTGCTGCTGCCGGACGTGACGCGGCACCTGCGCGCCGGCAACCATGCCGCCGTGATGGACAGCCAGAACCGGGCGTTCGAGTTCTCGATGCTGCTCACGGTGCCGGCGGCCGTGGCACTGGCGGTGGCGCCGACGCCCATCGTGCAGGCGCTGTTCCAGCGCGGCGCGTTCACGACGGCGGACGTGGCGCCTACGGCCTATGCGCTCGCCATCTTTGCGCTGGGCCTGCCCTCGTTCGTGCTGATCAAGGTGTTCTCGCCGGCCTACTTCGCGCGCGAGGATACCGCCACGCCCATGCGCTATGCGGTGATCAGCCTGACAGCCAATACGCTGGGGTCGATCGCCCTGTTCTTCCTGTTGCGCCGGGTCGGGCTCATGCCGCACCTGGGCATCGCGGTGGCGACCACGCTGGGCGGCTGGCTCAACGCCGGGCTCCTCTACGGCACGCTGGTGCGGCGGGGGAACCTGGCGCTCGACTCGCGCCTGAAGACGTCGTTGCGGGCCATCGCGGTCAACAGCCTCGTGATGGGCGTGGTGGTGTGGCTGGTCTCGGCCTATCTGGCCGACACGTTCGCCACCCCCGGCATCGTGCCGCGTACCGCCGCGCTGGCCGCGCTGGTAGGCGCCGGGCTCGCCGTCTACGCCGCCGGAACCCTGGCGCTGGGCGGCGTTGAGGTCCGCCAGCTGCGCACCTTCCTGCGCCGGAGCGGGCCTGCCACCTGACCGCGGGGCACCTTCAGGCGACGACCAGGGTCTGGAGCGCCCACGCGAGATGCTGCTTTGGCAGCGTCTTGATGCCGGCCTCGAGAGCCGTCCGTACCCTCCGCGTCAGGTCTGCCGAAATCGGCCCGCGATCCTGCGCTGCCGCAAGGTGCTGAGGCGGAAACGTGACCGCCTGCGACAAGTCGAGAAAGCAGTCGTGTGTCAACGCTGGATGGTCGGCAGCTGCCAATGCGACCTGCGCCTCGGCCAGCAAAGCGGCCTTGGTGTTGATGAAGAAGAACAGTGAGCGTTGATCGCAGAAGCACACGTACAGCTTCTCCTTGGGTTGCGGACGGGCATAACTGCACCACACCACATAGATATGTCCGCAAACAAGGGTCACAATGTGCCGTAGGCGGCTGTCTCCTGGGCGTGCTCCAGAATGTCAGCGCGCCGCGGATTGTCACTGTCGATAAACAGCTCGTAGTCCATGGGGCCGTTCGCCGGTGCTTCCCGCCATGCACGCTCGCCGTGCGTCATGGTCGAGAGCTGGCCAAACGGCACCTGCCTGCACCTGTCAAGCCCGCCCCGCAGGCATTCGAGGTCCGACTCCGAGAATACGTCGAGATTGGGGGCCCGAACCGCGCGCACATGGGAGCCTTGCACAGCCACCGCCTCCGAGAGGGCATCGGGCTGCTCCGCGAGGAGATAGTTTCCCCTGATGAAGTCGTACACCGTCGACGGCACGGGGCCGTAGGGCATCGCGATGAAGGTGTCCGCTACAATCGGACGCCCGTACCGGTTGAAGTGGTCCTTCTCGGCATAGAACAGGATCTTGGCTACGTAGAACGGAGTTATCCCAGGCCACTGGTGCGCCAACCACACCAGGGTCTCGATCGCCTTCTCCTCGTTGAACCTGAACTTCAGCTTCATGGATGTCCCGCGAGGTTCGTCCGTCGGCGCCACTCTTGGCACGTTTCACGTCCCAGATCGAATCACAATAGCAGCGCTCGAAAATACCGCCGCTAGCCCGTGCGCCATTCCTTAAGGTCAACTCCTCACCGGCCAGGGTTGCGCTCAGGCCCCAGCCGCGCCATAACGCGGCCCGTTCGAGGGAGCCTCACATGGCATTCGCGCCCCGCGTCTTCTCCGGCATGCAGCCGACCGGCAACCTGCACCTGGGCAACTACCTGGGTGCCATGGTGCGATGGGTCGAGATGCAGCGGACGCACGAGTGCATCTTCTGCGTGGTGGACATGCACGCCATCACGCAGTGGCAGGATCCCGCGGCCCTCATCAAACAGATCCGATCGGTGACGGCGGCCTACATCGCCGCGGGGATCGATCCCAAGACGAGTATTCTCTTCAACCAGAGCCAGGTTGCAGAGCACGCAGAGCTGACGTGGGTGCTCAACTGCGTGGCGCGGCTGGGATGGCTCAGCCGCATGACCCAGTTCAAGGAGAAGGCCGGCAAGGACCGCGAGAATGCCTCGGTCGGGCTCTACGATTACCCCGTGCTGATGGCCGCTGACATCCTCGCCTACCGCGCCACCCACGTGCCCGTCGGCGAGGACCAGAAGCAGCACCTGGAGCTGGCCCGCGACATTGCCCAGAAGTTCAACAACGACTTCGCCGAGTCGATCCGCAGGGTCGGTATCGAGGACGGCCGGTTCTTCCCGCTGCCGGAGCCCGTCATCATGGGCCCTGCCACGCGCGTCATGAGCCTGCGCGACGGGACGAAGAAGATGTCGAAGTCGGACGCCTCCGACATGTCGCGGATCAACATGACGGACGATGCCGACACCATCGCCCGCAAGATCCAGAAGGCCAAGACCGATCCGGAGCCGCTGCCCGGGGAGGAGGCGGGGCTCAAGACGCGGCCCGAAGCCGACAACCTCGTGGGCATCTACGCCGCACTGGCCGGCAAGGCCAAGGCTGCGGTGCTCGATGAGCACGGAGGGGCGCAATTCTCCACGTTCAAGAAGGCCCTGGCGGAGGTTGCCGTGTCGCGCGTCGGCCCGGTCAACGCCGAGATGCAGCGGCTGCTGGCCGACCCGGCAGAGATCGACCGCATCCTGGCCGCCGGGGCCCGGCGCGCTCGCGCCATCGCCCGGCCGATCATGGACCAGGTCAAGGACGTGGTGGGTTTCCTGCGGTCGTAAGTCCTGCATTTTCATGCACTTAGGCGGCTATTGTTGGCGGCGCCGAGCCGTGGCAGCATGGGAGCATGACGAAGAAACGCCGTGTCTTCGAGCAGGGTCACGCCCGCAAGCTGCTGGTGGTGGTGGACGAGTCGCCCGAGGTTGAGGGGGCGCTGTTCTACGCCGCCGGGCGCGCCCTGCACACCGGCGGGCAGATCGTGCTGCTCTACGTGATCGAGCCGGAGAACCAGTTCTGGGATGCCGTGCGGCAGGCCCAGCTCGACGAGCAGACCAACAAGGCGCGGGCCCTCTTCCGCTTGTTCCGTCGCAAGCTGGCCAATGCCGGCTGCGAGAAGGTGGCGGTGGAGGAGGTGATCCGGGAAGGCAAGCTCGTGGATGCCATCCTGCAGCAGATCGAGGACGACGAGGACGTGGCCGTGCTCGTGCTCGGCGCTTCCACAGAGAGCGCGGGTCCGGGACCCCTGGTCTCCACGCTTGCGGCGGGCAGCACCGCGGGCAAGTTCCCGATCCCCATCACCGTCGTGCCCGGCGACCTCACCCTTGAGCAGATCCAGGCACTGGCGTAGCGGGGCCGGACCCTCGCCTTGCATCGCCACCAACGGGGGGTGAGCGCGTCAGCCCCTTCGCGTGCGGCAGTTGAAATTGAAGGCCGGAGGCAAGGTGTCTGACCCCGGCAACTTTGATGGGGGGAAAGCGAACTTTGATGGGGGGAAAGCCTTGCCGTTCCAATACGTGAGCGTCGAAGAGGCCGTCGGACGCGGCGGCCTGCGCATGGTGGTGGTGGGCGGGGTGCCGAGCCCCTGGGGCGAGGCCCCCAAGGGGATTCTGCACATCAAGGGCATCGAATGGGTGGCCGTCCGGCTCGTCTACGACAGCGACACGCTGAAGACCTGGGCCGGCCAGCGCAGCGGCCCGATCGCCATCTACGAGAACGAAAGGCCGCGTCACGGTTGGGCCGAGATCCTCCTGCTGGCGGAGCGCTTGGCGCCTTCGCCATCGCTGCTGCCGGCGAACCCTGCCGATCGCGCCCTGGTCTTCGGCCTCTGCCACGAGCTGTGCGGCGAGGCGGGCCTGGGATGGTCACGCCGGCTGCAGTTGATCCAGGCGGGTTTGGACAAGGCCGGCGGCTTTCCGGCGCCCGTGGCGAAGTACTTGGCCGGGAAATACGGCTACAGCCCGGAGGCGGCGGCCGCCGCCGGCCCGCGCGTGGTGGCGCTGCTGGGCATGCTGGCCGCACGCCTCAAGGCGCAACGCGCGGCGGGAAGCCCCTACTACGTGGGGCGGTCGCTGACCGCGGTCGATGTCTACAGCGCCGTCTTCGCCGCCATGTTCCGGCCGCTCCCGCATGCGCAATGTGCCATGGACGCGGGCGCCAGGGCGGCCTTCGAGCTCAGCGATGCGGAAACCTCCGCGGCGCTCGCCCCGATCTTGTTCGAGCACCGCGACACGATGTACGCGACGCATCTGGAGCTGCCGCTGTCGCTGTGACGTCAGCCGGTGGCGATCCGAAAAGGGCAGGCGGCCATCCCCGTCCCGGCACCCGCGATGTGCTGCAGCAGGTGGACTTTTGACCTGCGGACCCCGATCTAATAGAATAATTCCAAGCTGACGTGGCCGCCAAGCGGAGAACCAAATGTTCATCCAGACCGAGCCGACGCCCAACCCTGCGACGCTCAAGTTCCTGCCGGGCAAGGAGGTGCTGGGCGACGGCACGGTGGACTACCGCTCCAAGGCGGAGGCCGCCCAGTCGCCGCTCGCCTCGCGGTTGTTCGAGATCGAGGGCGTGACGGGCGTGTTCCTCGGCTCGGACTTCGTCTCCGTGACGAAGGGCGATGCGGAATGGCCGCACATCCGGCCCGCCATCCTCGGCGCCATCATGGAGCACTATATGTCGGGCGCGCCGGTGGTCGGCAGCGCCGACGCCCAGGAGGGCGCGGAGGAGCACTACGACCCCGAGGACGAGGAGACGGTGCGCACCATCAAAGACCTGCTGGATACGCGCGTGCGCCCGGCGGTGGCCAACGATGGCGGCGACATCACGTTCTACGGGTTCAGGGACGGGGTGGTGTACCTGCACATGCGCGGGGCGTGCTCCGGCTGCCCAAGCTCCACGGCGACGCTGCGGCACGGCATCGAGAACCTGCTCAAGCATTTCTGCCCCGACGTGCGCGAGGTGCAGCCCGTCTGAGGCAAACTCCGGGGCACCCCTCGCGCGGAATATCGCGGAGTGTCGGCAACCCTGCCCGGCAACGGGCGGGGCTTTCGCTTATGGCGACGGGTTCCGGGCCCGGAGCAGCACAGAGAGGACTGCAGCGATGCGATTGGACGAACAGGCACTGGGGCAGCTGTTTCTGAACGCGCGGACGCTCAGGGCCTGGCAGCCGCGCGAGGTACCCGACGGCTTGCTGCGCGAGGTGGTGGACCTCATGAAGCTGGCGCCGACTGCCAGCAACGGCCTGCCGGCCCGCCTCGTCTTCGTCAAGTCTCGCGAAGCCAAGGAGCGCCTGAAGCCGCACTTGAGCCGCGGCAACGTCGACAAGACCATGGCGGCCCCGGCCACCGCCATCGTCGGCTACGACTTGAGGTTCTACGCCCATCCGCCGGCGGGCCAGGAGCCGATCAAGGGCCTAGCCGAGAAGCCCGAGCAGGCGCAGGCGGCGGCCTTCCGCAACGGGTCGCTGCAGGGGGCGTACCTGATCATGGCCGCCCGCGCCCTCGGGCTCGACTGCGGGCCGATGTCGGGCTTCGACAACGCGGGGGTGGACAAGGAATTCTTCGCCGGTACGGACATTAAATCGAATTTCCTCTGCAATCTGGGGTATGGCGACCGCACCGGCGTGCCGCCCCGCGGCCCGCGTTTCACCTTCGACGAGATGGCGAGCATCGTCTGAGCAGGGAGCGCGCGAATAGCACCCGTGAACGTCCTGGCCTTCGATACCTGCCTTGGCGCCGTGTCCGCGGCCGTGCGCCGACGCGGACCGGACGGGGACGTGCTGCGCGAGGCCTTCGAGCTGCGCTCCGCGGGCCATGCCGAGCGCCTGCTTCCCATGATCGCGCAGGTCCTGCAGGGGGCGGGACTGGAGTTCGCGGACCTGGACCGCATCGCCGTGACCTTGGGGCCGGGCGGCTTCACGGGGGTGCGGGTGGGCATTGCCGCCGCGCGGGCCTTGGCGCTGGCCACGGGCAAACCGGTGGTGGGCACGACCAGCCTGGCCGTGATGGCCCATCGCGCGAAGGAGCTGCTGGGCGGGGCGGCGGCAGGGCGCCGGCTGGTGGTGGCGGTCGATGCCCACCGCGGGGCGCTCTACGTGCAGAGCTTCGGGCCTGGCGCGGCCGAGGTGGGGCCGGCGCTGCTGCTCACGCCGCAGGAAGCGGCGCAGTGGGTTGGACGGGATGCAGCCATCATGGTGGGGTCGGCGGCAGTGGGACTGGCCGCGCTGGTGGAGGCGGCCGGCGGTGCCGCGGAGCACCGCCTGCCGGACCTGCAGCCGCACGCCCGCAGCCTGGCGTCGCTGGCGCCAGGGCTCACGCCCGGGGCGCCGGTGAAGCCGCTCTATCTCAGGGCGCCGGACGTGAAGCCGCAGGATGCGGCAACGCTCGTGCGGGCGCGGCCGTGACGCGGGCGGACACGACGCCGGCGGAGACCCTGCCGGCCCTGCGTATCCGCAGCTGCGGGCAGCACCACGCCGGCGAGCTGGCACAGCTGCACGCGCGCCTGTTCAACGCGCCCTGGGACGCCGCAAGCTTCAGGGAGACGCTGGCCGACGCCGGCGCGTTGGCGTTTGCCGCGGCTCCGGGGGTGATCGGCACCGGGAAGCCGCTCCTGCCGTGGGCCTTGATCGTCGGGCGGGTGGCGGCGGACGAAGCCGAGATCCTCACGCTCGCGGTGGCCAGGGAGCTCCAGCGCCTCGGCATCGGCGCGCGTCTGGTCGAGCGGCTGTGCCGGGCCGCGGGCAAGCGCGGCGCGCGGCGGGTCTATCTGGAGGTTGCCGAGGGCAACAGGGCGGCGCGGGCCTTCTATGCCCGCCTCGGCTTCGAGGAGAGCGGGCGGCGGCGCGGATATTACGCGCGCGCAGGGGCGCCACCCGAGGATGCCGTCACCATGTGCCTGGCTCTGCAGGCCCCGGCGGCGACTGACGCCCAGGTGGACGACCTCCGGGGCCTCGCCTATAAGCGGGCGGCAGACTGCGCGCCCGAGACGCACATGGGCGAGGACATGCCAGCGTCACCGCAACCGGCAAACCGCATCGAGAGGCTGTGCGCCGACAAGCGCCTGCGAATGACCGGCCAGCGGCGCGTGATCGCCCGCGTGCTGTCGGACGCCAAGGACCACCCGGATGTGGAGGAGGTGCACCGGCGCGCGCATGCCGTGGACCAGCGCATCTCGCTTTCGACCGTCTACCGCACGCTGCGTCTGTTCGAGGCCAAGGGCATCCTGGAGCGACACGATTTCGGGGCCGGCCGCGGCCGCTACGAGGCCGCCGCACGCAGCCATCACGACCACCTGATCGACCTGGAGACCGGGCGCGTGATCGAGTTCAGCAATGACGAGATCGAGCGGCTGCAGCAGCGCGTGGCGCAGGAGCTGGGCTTCCAGCTCGTGGGCCACAGACTGGAGCTCTACGGCGTACCGGCGAAACGTCCGCGGCGATAAGCGGGTTCAGACCCCTCGCCTCCCACCTGGGCATTTCATCTCGACCGCAGAGGCGAGGGATCTGACCCCGGCTCCGCGAACGCCGCAATCACCTCGGAGGGCATGGGGCCGGACTTGATGCGGCCGGTGCCGGCGTCGCGCACCGTCCAGAGCCGGGTCTCGAAGCCCTCCAGCGCCAGCGCGCTGCCGGCCTTGGTGACGTGGTGGCGTACGAAGAAGGTTGTGCGCCGGAACTCGGTGACGCGGCTTTCGATCGTGATGTCCTCGCCGTACTGAGACGCCACCTTGAATACCGCGCGCGCCTCCAGGAGCGCCAGGCCGGCGCCGCCGTACTTCTCCAGCATCTTGATCTTGGTGAGCCCGGTCGCCTTCTCGAACAGGAGGATGGTGGAGGCATCGAACCACTCGAAATAGCGGGGGTAGTAGACGATGCCGGCAGGGTCGCAGTCGCCCCATTGCACGCGGACCAGCCTCTCGTTGGTGATCATGCAGCTCCCTTCCGGATGCCGCCGGTCCGCACTGCGCACGCCGTGGCACAAGCGCACGGCGGCGCGGCGCCCGCGGGTCCGGCTCGCCTGTTTCACGTGAAACACTAGCCGTTGACGTTGAGAAACGCAGCCGGTCCGCCGATTCGGGCTCGGGGCTGCCCGCCGGCGGCCCAGCCCGGCCTAGCCGATGACGATGACATCCGACGGGGCCGGGTCAGCGTAGAGACGCTCCACCAGCGCCGCCCGCTTGGCCAGCACGGCACGCTGGTTGAGATAGCCCTTGTCGGTGATCTCGTTGGCATCGATCGAGGGCGGCTCGGTGAGGATGAGGCAGCGGGCGATGCGCGTGGTGGCCGTGCCTCCGGCCTGGGCGTTGTGGCGCCGGAGGCCGTCCACCAGGGCAGCCCGTGCTCCGGGCCGGCCCACCAGGTCCGACAGCACCGCCTCGGATCCCAATTCGGGGCACAGGCTGCGCAGCCCGGCGAGGCTTGGGAAGACGAGGAGCCCGATCTCGTCTCGATCGTGGCCCGTGACCACGGCGTCCTCGATGACGGGCGCGCCGGCCGCGATCACCGCCGGGCGCAGCGTGCCCACGTTCACCCAGGTGCCCGTGAGCAGCTTGAAATTCTCCGCCACGCGGCCGTCGAACATCAGGCCCGCGGCCGGATTGGCAGGGTCGGCGAGGCGCACGGCGTCGCCGGTCCTGAGCCAGCCCTCGGCGTCGAACAGCTGCGCCGTCAGCTCCGGGGCCTTGAAATAGCCCGGCGTCACGTTGGGTCCCTTGACACGGATTTCGAGCTTGTCGGCATCGGGCACCAGCTTCACCGCGTTGCCGGGCCCCGGCACGCCGATATTGCCGGGGCCGTCCAGGGCGAAGTGCACGATGGTAACCGACGGCGCTGTCTCGGTGAGGCCCCACGACGAGACGAACGGCACCTTGCGCCCGAGCACCTTGAGGCTGAGCGCCTCCAGCCGGTCCCACAGGGTGCGGGGCAAGGCGGCGGCGGCATAGAACAGCAGCTCCAGCCGGGCGAAGAATCTCTGCTGGAGCGCCTGATCCGTCTCCAGGTGGTCGAGCAGCATGGCATAGCCGCGGGGCACGTTCAGATAGACGGTGGGCGAGACCTCCTTGAGGTTGGCCACAGTGCGCCCGATCAGCGGCGGCACCGGCTTGCCCTCGTCGATGTAGAGAGTGCCGCCGAAGCGCAGCATCGCGTTGGTGTTGAAGTTGCCGCCGAAGGTGTGGCTCCAGGGCAGCCAGTCCACCAGCACCGGCGGACGCTCGTTGAGGAACCTCCAGGCGCCCGCGATCATCTCCTGGTTGGCGCACAGCATGCGCTGGGTGTTGATCACGCCTTTGGGCTGGGCGGTGGAGCCCGAGGTGAAGAGGATCTTGGCCATTGTGTCCGGCCCGACCCTGGCGAAGGCGGCGTCTACGGCCGGCGTCGGCCGCACCTCGGTGAGCGCCGAGTGCGGCGTCACCCTGGCGCCGCCCAGGCTGCCGCGGCTCGCCACGATCTCCACGTCCGGCCCGACGCCGACCGTCTGCAGCGCCTTGGCGTAGCGGTCGGCCTCGTCGAGGTAGATGAGGCCCGGCTCCACCAGGCCGAGGATGTAGCGCAGCTTGCCGAAGTCCTGGCTGAGGCGCGCGTAGGCCGTGGACACCGGCACCACCGGCACGCCCACGTGCATGGCGCCCAGCGCCAGCAGCGCATGGTCGATGCCGTTCTCGGCGAGGATCAGGACGGGCCGCTCCGGCCCGAGCCGGCGGTCGATCAGCGCCTGGGCGATGGCGTTGGCCGCCCGCGCCGCGTCGCCGTAGGCGAGGCGCCGCCAGTCGCCGGCCGCGTCGCGCTCGGCCAGGAACACGCGCGCCGGCTCCGCCGCCGCCCAGCGCTCCAGCAGCGCGCCCAGCGAGCGTGGCACCGGCCCCAGCGCCCGCGCCGAGCGGATCACGATGGCGCCGTCTGCCCGACGCTCGTGCACGATCTCCGGCGTCGCGAACAGCTCCTGCCCACCCTCGGCGGCGGTCCCCGCAGCCAGCGGCCTTGCCATGCGCGTCCCTCTCCCGCTGCCGCCGCCCCCGTTCGATCGGGTCTCTCGATGTGCGGCGGCAGCCCTTTTTCTGCGGTAGTTAACCAGAGACGGTTGCCGGCAGCAACGAATGGCCCCCGCAATGGCCCCCGGAGAACGCAGGTGGGAAATCTCGGCAGCGACCCGCCGGCGGGGATTTCATCTGGGGATTCCGTACTGGCGGCGCCCGGCTGTTGCCGCGGTGCGACCGGCCGCGCGGGGAGAATCATGTAGCTGTCACCCCTGCAGACATATGCGCGACGCAGGTCGTAGGGGGACCGATGATCAAACACGCTCCATCAGCGGCGCTGATCCTGGTGATGCTGTTGGCCGGCTGCTCCGCCGAGCAGGAGCGCGCCGGTCCGCCCGAGGCGACCTACGTCCCCGCAGCGCCCCCCGAGGGCCCCATGCGGCAGACCGGGCTCAGTGCCCAGCCCGTCTCCACGGGCTCCCTGCCCGCCAGCGACGCCCGGGCAGTGATGGCGCGCGCGCTGCGCAACGAGCGCCTGATCTATGCCCAGGGGCTGGAGAAAATCCTGGTGGCCAACGGCGTCGGCGCCAGCGTCATCGTCGACGAGGACGGGCAGGCCGGCCCGACGCCGGCACTCATGTTCTTCGGCCAGTTCTCGCGCTCCTTCATCCAGCGTGCGCTGACCGACGGCGCCGTGCTCGAGCGGGCGCGCGCCCTCGGCTTCCGGGCGGTGAACTTCTTCGACCGCGGCCCCGAGGGCAACTATGTCTTCGAGCTCGCCAAGGCCGGGCCGCTGCCCAAGTGCGCCGCCCGCTCCCGCATGTGCCTGTGAGGCCCGCTGCGTCCATGCCGAATGGAGCTGTCGGATTAAGACAGCCGATAGCTGTTGCATGACTGCGATCCGATTTCACTCGCACCCCTTCGTCCGCGCCCGCCGGCTCGGTGCCGAGTTATCCACATGACGGTGCGGCGTATCACGTTCTGGCCATGACCCGGTGCCACAAAAGCTCCGTCGGCAGCGGGTCGTGCGGGTCCAAGCCGCGAACCATGGGTGCTCGTCGGCATGCAGTGGACCAGCCGGTTGGAGTGGGTGCTGAGTTTTGCGCCGGGTCTGGCGGGCCGGCTCGCCTGGAGACCCGGGTCGCAAGAGCGCACGCTCTATGAAGTGCTCGGCGTCGTTCCTGCCGCGACCGAGCCCGATATCAAGACGGCGTACCGCGCACTCGCGCGGCAGCTCCACCCCGACGTGAACCCCGGCGACGCGACCTCCGCCGGGCGCCTCGCCGAGGTCAATGGCGCCTACGCCACGCTCGCCAATGCCGAGGCGCGCGCCGTCTACGACCGCGACCTGGCGCGGCACCAATCCGAGTCGCGCCGGCGCCTGGCGACGTTCGCGGCTACCGGCGCCGCCACCTTCGTGCTCACCGCGGGCCTCGTGTCGTTTGCGGTGCGGCGCCACCTCGACGCCGCGCCCGCACCGCAGCCGCCGCCAGCCGCGCGGGCTGCGCCCGCACAAAGCGCGACGCCGGCCGCCGCGCTCGCCGGCTACAGCGACGATCTCGCGGACCTCTCCGATCCCGCCCGCGCGGCGATCTGGCGGACCTACCGCGACCCGCGCTTCGGTTTCTCGCTGCGCTACCCCGCCGGCATCTTCACCCACGACGCCGCCCGCAGCGACGCCAACGTGCGCACCTTTGTCTCTCGCGACGGCCGGGCCGTGCTGCGCATCGTGGCGGCCGAGAACGCCGCGGGCATTGCCCTCGCCGACCTGCGCCGGGCGCTGATGAAGGGCCGCTACGCCGGCGCAACGTTCGACTCGGCACCGCGCCGCCGGCACTGGTTCGCGCTGTCCGGCACGCGCGGCGACGAGGTGTTCCGGGAACGCATCACCTATTCCTGCGACGGCAAGTCCATGCACGGCTGGCAGATGATGTATCCGGCGACCCAGCGCGGCACCTACGACGAGCTGGCCAGGCTGGTCCTGCGCAACCACCCGCACGGCAACGGCCCGCCTTCGGTCTGCGAGGACGCGCGGCCCAAGCCGGGCAAGCAGGCGGGCACAAGTCGTAGGCGGCGTTAGGCCCGGAGGGCCGTAACGCACCATGCCCGGCACCCGCAACGGCCGGTTACGTCGCGAAGAAGGCGATGAGTGCGTCGAGGGTGGCATCGGGCTGCTCGGTGAGCAGCATGTGGCCACAGTGGGGGAGGGCGACGGTGCGGCTGCCCGGTATGAGGCGGGCCAGATCCGCCCCGTTGCTGGCCGGGGTCATGATGTCGTTGGCGGCGGTGACGACGAGCGCCGGGCAGCGCACGCGGGCCGCCGCCGCAGGCCCCGAGCCCCACGCCGCGCACGCGCCGAGGTCCACGGCCAGCGTGCCCGGCCGGTTGCGCGCGAACAGGGCGAGCGCGCCGCCCGTCATCCACAGGCCGGGCACGGGATGCCCGCCCATCCTGGCCGTGGGCCCGTGTGCCCACGCCGTGATCATGGCGTAGGCGCGCTCGGGCGCCTCACGCGCCGCTGCGAGCAGCGCTGCGTTCACGGGGATGGCTGCCGCGGTGCCGAGGAGCGCGATGCGCGCGATGCGCTCCGGCAGCGCCTCCGCCGCCTCCAGGGCGATGGCCCCGCCCAGGGAATGGCCCACGGCGGCGGCGCGCTCGACGCCGGCCGCATCCAGCACGCGCCCGAGCCACCGGGCCATGCCGCCCACGCTCTCCAGCGCCGGCCCGTCTGAGCGGCCATGCCCCGGCAGATCGAGCGCCAGCACGGAGTGGCCGTGCCAGGCGAACCAGCGCGCGGGCAGCTGCCAGACGGTGTGGTCCATGCCGGCGCCGTGCACGAACACCACCGACGGACCGGCGGCGTCGAACGGCCGCCCGCCCGTGGCGGCGTAGACCGTGCGCCCGTCGACTTTCAGCTCCATCGCGTGAGCCCTTCAGGGTGAGATGGTGAGTGGTGAGATGGTGAGTGGGGCCCAGTGCCTGGACGCCGGGTGGAGGATAAACGCGAGCGGGCACACGTCATGGGTTCAGCCCCCGCCCGTGTCCCAGCCGCCACCGGAAACTCACCATCTCACTATCTCACCACTCACCTCTTCTGCGACGCAGCCAGCGCCTGCGCCAGGTCGTCCATCAGGTCCTGCGCGTCCTCCAGGCCGATGGACAGGCGCACCAGTTCCTCGCCGACGCCGGCCTTGGCCAGGTCCTCCGCGCTCATCTGCTGGTGCGTGGTGCTGGCAGGGTGGATCACCAGGCTCTTGGCGTCGCCGACGTTGGCGAGGTGCGAGAACAGCTTCAGGCGCTCGATGAGCTTCGCGCCGGCCTTGCGACCGCCCTCGATGCCGAAGCTCATGATGGCGCCGGCGCCGTTGGGCATCTGCCGCCTGGCCAGCGCATGGTCGGGATGGCTCGCCAAGCCAGGATATCTCACCCACGCCGCCGCCGGGTGCTTCTCCAGGAACTCCGCCACCGCCTGCGCATTGGCAACGTGCCGCGCCATGCGCACCGGCAGCGTCTCGACGCCCTGGATCAGGTAGAAGGCGTTGGCCGGGCTCATGCAGGCCCCGAAGTCGCGGAGCCCCTCCGCGCGCGCCCGCATGATGAAGGCCGCCGGCCCGAACTCCTCCGCGAAAGAGATGCCGTGATAGCCGGCATAGGGCTCCGTCATGGTGGGGAATTTGGCCGTTGCGGCCCAGTCGAAGCGGCCGCCGTCCACCACGATGCCGCCGATGG
>DATBKR010000130.1:0-10575 GCA_036555805.1 Hyphomicrobiaceae bacterium
GGGGCGGGCCTTGTCCGCCTGCTCCTCCAGCCCCTTCCACGCTTCGAGCGCGGTGAGCAGCGTCCAGGCCCGCAGGGCGCCGCCGCCAAGCTCCGGCGTCAGCCGCAGCACGCCGCTGCCGCGCCCCGCGGCGGTCTCGAAGCGGAAGAAGGCCTCAATGGCCGCCGTGCCCGCGCGGGTGACGCGGCGTGGCGGCGTGCGGTCCAAGGCCAGTTCCAGGCGCTGCAGGCCGGTCCGGCGCGCGTGGGCGGCCAACGCGCGCGGGGTCGCATCGGCGCCGCCCACGGTCGCGATCCCCCCGGTGAGGGCCACAAGATCGCGCCAATAGCTGTCGGCATGGAACAGGGCCTGCACCGGCACCGGGTCGGCCTCGGCCAGGGCCGTCTCGAAGCGCGCGAGCCAGTCCTCCACGACCGCCGCCAGCGTGACTTCGGTCGTGTCCAGCACGCGCGCCTCCCATCCGCGGGGTCCGGACGCCTCTGCGCCAGCGGATGCCAGCCATCCGCCCCCCGGTCGGCGGCATCGTAGCATCGGCGGCAATGGATGGACTATACGGACGGACTATGGGATGGCGCCCGTCTCTCGATCGCCTCTGGCATCACCCACATGCGATCACGCCGACGGCCCACCGTGCGCCGGATCAGGCCGCGCCGGGCCTTTCCCGCGCGGCGGCCCTGCCGAAGCGGAATTGCGGGGCGATGCGCACCAGATAGGAGAAATCGTAGCTGCCGCTGCGGGCGGCGCTCACGGCGTTATTGAATTCCGCGGGAGGGATCGAATTGCGGGCGCCGCAGGTCGGGCAAACCGCCTCCCTGTCCGCCCGCATCGCTGCAATGCTCGCGTACCACTCGTGTTCGCACGCATCGCACTTGCATGGCCAGAGGCCGTTGTCGTCGAACATGGCGTGTACTCCGCTCCACGGTGAAGATGCCCCAGCACACTAGCGGTGGGGCGCCGGAACGGAGTCTTGACGACGCTCGTTTCCACAGCAATTCCAACGAATTTATAGCGTCGGTTGAGTGACATTCGTATGTTGTTCGTCAGAAGACGGTATTTGCATGCCGGCGCCAGGCGCACACGCGCAATGGGTTATTCAGCTGACGTTGCATATTGCGGACAATCTTGGGGAAGATCCCAACCGGGTCGGAACCGTCAACAACCAAGATTACGTCCCGTATAGGTCCTATATCTTTTATATGTCATTCCGAAATAGCGCGAATTGCATCTTGGCCGAGCTATTCTGGAACTGATTATCCACAGCGTCTAGCTATTGCTGTGCGGCATAACAATTGCCTTTGACAGGTCAAACTCCTCGACCAATATAGCCGCCGCGGGGGACGGTAACAGTGGTGAGCGTGGAGGGGGCATGACTGACCGGCGTTACGACGCCATGAAGCACGCCGTGCACTTGGCGTTATCGGGCCGCTACAGCAATTGGTGGACGGTGGCCGCGCGCATGCGTGCCATACGCTACCAGGAATCCGACGTGGAATGGACGCGCAGCCAGCGCGAGTGGCTCAATCTGCTGTGTGCGGAAGCCCGTAGCGCAATCATGGAGCCCGATGCTTGTCCTGACCCGTCTCGGCCGTGTGCCTAGGGCCGCGGCCGGTGGCCACCAGCCGCCGGGACGCCCTCAACCTCGCCTCTGGACCTCGTGGAGACGGTGGCGCAGCCGGCAGCGGTTCAGCCTCGCTAAGCTTGAACCTGTCCTATCCGCCGGCCGGTGATCGGCCATCAGCCGAACTCGCGATCCGCCCGGCTTCCGGTTTAACCACCCGCGCCGGTTGAACAGGACGTGAACGCAACCCGTCTCGCATCGTCCGCCCGGCTGCAGTAAGAGGGCAGGCCAGGGAGTGGCACGATGGTGCACAAGGCCGGCGGGCAGATCCGGTGGGCAGCGCGGCTCGATGGGGACCGCCTGCGTTCCGGTCGCGTCGCCGGCGCCCTCGCGCTCGTCCTCGGCTGCGCCTATTTTCTGGCCGCCATGCTGGGCTTGGCGCTTCGCAGCGAACCCGGAGGCGTGGCCGTGTTCTGGCCCGCGTCGGGCATCGCAGCCGGCGTGCTCATGGCGCTGGGACGGCCGGCCCGCTCCGGGGTCGTATTGGGTGTCTTCGGCGCGACCGTCGCCGCTAACCTGAGCACAGGACGCGGCGCCTGGATCGCCGCGAGCTTCGGCTTGTGCAACGCGGGCGAGGCCGTGCTGGCGGCCTGGCTGGTGGAGCGCTGGTCCGGCCGTCGCTTCAAGTTCGACGAACTGCGCGGGCTTTGGGGCTTCCTGGCTGCCGCCGCCCTGGCGCCGGCGGCAGCCGGCATCGTCGCCGTGTTGGCGATGCGCCAGTTCCAGGCGGCGGCGACCGTGCTCGACCTCTGGTGCGACTGGGCCTCGGCGGACGGTCTCGGCATCGTCACGGTGGCGCCCCTTGTCGTCGGTCTCTATCACTTGGCGGGCGAACGGATGCCGGGACGCGAGCTGATCGAGAGCCTGGCGGCGCTCGCGCTCCTGGCAGCGAGCAGCGCCGCGCTCTACACCGCGCCCGCCGGCTCGAGGGTGGCACAGATCCCGTCCGCGGTGCTGTTTCCGCTGCTGCTGTGGGTTGCCGCCCGCTGCCGGCCGGCGTTCGCGGCAGCCGCGGCCTTCATCATCTCCGGCGCCCTCGTCGGCTCGACCACCTTTCACCTTGGGCCGTTCGCCAGGTCCGGCGCTACGGTGCTC
Source organism: Hyphomicrobiaceae bacterium (assembly GCA_036555805.1). GTDB lineage: Bacteria > Pseudomonadota > Alphaproteobacteria > Rhizobiales > Hyphomicrobiaceae > AWTP1-13. Next base: position 2,714 of record DATBKR010000130.1, read on the forward strand.
AGCGTGCAGGTGACCATGCTCGTCGCCTCGTTGTGCACCCTCACGCTCGCCGCTCTGTTCGTCGAGCGCCGGCGCGCGGAGACCGCGCTGCTGGAGAGCAACGAGCGGCTCCAGCTGGCGCTCGGCGGGGCGCAGCTCGGCATATGGTGCGTCGACCTTGCGACAGGCGTCTTCGAGAGCGACGCGCGCGACAGCCGGATCAACGGCCACGACCTGGCGCGGCCCCCCAGGACGCTGGCCGAGGCCAGGAGGTTCGTGTACCCTGCGGATCTGCCACTCCTGGACAAGGCGTTCGCCGCGGCCCGTCGCAGGGGCGCCCCATGCCGGGCCGAGTACCGCGTGCATGTCGGCGGCGAGTCCGCGCAGCTGCGCTGGGTCGCCGTCGAAGGCAGCGTGGTGCGCGATGCCGCCGGCCGGGCAGTGCGCCTGCTCGGCGTCACGCGGGATATCACCCAGCGCAGGCTGGCAGAGGCCCAGAAGGACCTGCTCCTCGCCGAGCTCGACCACCGCGTGAAGAACGCTCTTGCCGTCGTGGCGGCTGTGGCCTCCCGCACCCAGCAGGCGAGCACCTCGCTCTCAGAGTTCGTGGCCGCGCTCGACGGCCGGATCAAGTCGATGGCCACCACGCACGAGCTGCTGAGCGGCCGCAAGTGGCAGGGCATCAGGCTGGCCGAGCTCCTCCAGCGCGAGCTGGAGCCCTATGCCACGGGCAGCAACGTGAGCATCGCCGGGTCCGACGTGGTGCTGCGCGCCGAGGCCGGCCAGGCCATGGCCATGGCGGTGCACGAGCTGGTGACCAACGCCGCCAAGTACGGTGCGCTGTCGGTGGAGCGCGGCCGCGTGTCGGTGCACTGGGCGCATGCGGGCGGAAACGGCGCCGGCGTGGGCTTGGCACTCGACTGGATGGAGACGGGCGGGCCCGCCGTCGCCCCCGGAACGCGGCCCGGCTACGGCACGAGTGTGATCAGAGACCTGGTCCCCTACGAGCTTGGCGGCTCGGTGGAGCTGCAGCTTGCGCCCGAAGGCGTGCGCTGTCGGCTGCAGATCCCCGCCAAGTGGCTGAGCGGCCGCGACCAGCCGCGGCGCCCCAGCCGGACTGGCGCCGATGAGCCAACGGCGGCGGCGGAAGGACGCTTCTAACGCAGGGTCCGGTAGAAGCCGCGACCGTCGGGCAGGCAGGCGAGCCAGACCCGCTCGCCGCCGGCCGTCGTGACCGTGGCCGAGACGACCCAGCCGTTGCCGACCGCGTCGCGCCAGAGCGGGCGGCGGCAGTAGGCGCTCTCCCAGGCCTCGGCCTGGTGCTCCTTCCAGGCTTCGGTGATGGCGCTCGCCGGGGCCTTGTAGAACCTCTTGAAGTGCACGGTCTTGAGATCGCAGCCGATCTCAACGCCGTCGTTGCGGGTGAAGCGGTCCGTCCACGTCCCCACGTCTCCCGCGGCCGAGCGCACGAATTGCCTGGCCGCCACGCAGAACTCCGCGTCGTCGAAGGCCCGCGACGGGTCGCTCGCGCACGCCAGCGCGGCCGCTGCAACCCAAGGTGCCAGCGATGAGAGGCGCATGGCCCGGACCTCGTGCGCGAGTCTCTCGTGGGGGGCAGTCCCTGCGGGTCTGGCCCAAAGGGAGTAGGGAGTAGGGAGCCGGGAGTAGTCAAGCCACCGCTGTCGCCTAATCCCCACTGCCTGTTCCCGTCACCCGCCGGCTTGCGCTCGCCGGCCTGTCGTCTAAAGAGAGCCCACGGGGTCTGCCGGCGAGGGAGCGCATGGGCACTTTTCGCATCGCCAGCCTGTTGGTCGCGGTCTGCAGCCTGGCCGGCTGCGGCGACGACGGCGCGGCCAGGGACTGTCAGCAACCCGCCGACCCGCGGCGCCAGGTCGACGCCTGCACACGCGTCATCGCCGCCGATCCGAAGTCGGCCAAGGCCTACAACAACCGCTGCCAGGCCTACAACGAGCTGACCGAGTACGAGAAGGCGCTCCCCGACTGCAACACGGCCATCAAGCTGACGCCCAGCAACGCGTCGGCCTACAACAACCGCGGCGTGACCTACGAGATGCAGGGCGAGCTCGATGCAGCGCTCAAGGACTACGACAAGGCCGTCTCCCTGAGCCCGAAGTTCGCCGTGGCGCTGGCCAACCGCGGCGATGTCTACGCCAAGAAGGGAGACAAGGCGCGCGCCGTCGCCGAATACCGTGCCGCGCTGGCCATCGACCCCGACATCGACGTGGCCCTGAACGGCCTCAAGAAGCTGGGCGCGCAACCTTGAGGCGTGGTGCAGCGCATGCCACAAGCGTCGCGCGGATCCCCTCTCCCCGCTCGCCTCGGGCCATCCCGGAGGGGCATGCGTGCGACAACGATCCCGAGGGCGAACGGGGAGAGGGTCAGGGTGAGGGGCAGCAGCAGACTCTGCGCTCGGAGTGTAAGGCTGTCCCTCACCCCGGCCCCCTCCCCGCGCCGATGGAGCTGAGGCGCGGTCGGCGATGCGCGGGGAGAGGGAGACCTTGCCTCCGCCCGCAGCTGACCGCACAGTGCGCCCCTATCCAACCACAGCCTGCAAGGTCCAAGCCCCGTGCCGCATCTCTTCTCGCCACTCCAGGTGGGCCCCGTCTCGCTGCCCAACCGTATCGCCGTCTCCCCCATGTGCCAGTATTCCGCCGACGACGGCAGCGCCGCCGACTGGCACCTGCAGCACCTGATGCAGCTCGGCATGAGCGGCGCCGGGCTCGTCATGGTCGAGGCGACGGCGGTGGAACGCATCGGCCGCATCACGCCGGGCTGCCTCGGGCTCTACTCGGACGCCAGCGAGGCGGCGCTGGCGCGCGTGCTGGCCGCCGCGCGCAAGGTTGCCCCGCAGGGCACGCGCTTCGGCATCCAGATCGCCCACGCCGGCCGCAAGGGCTCCTCGCAGCGGCCCTGGGAAGGCGGCCGGCCGCTGGCCGAGGCAGAGGGCGCGTGGCAGACCGTAGCCCCCTCCGCCATCCCCTTTGTCGAGGGTGGACCGGCTCCGGCGGCACTCGACGAGGCAGGCCTGCAGCGCGTGCTGGGCGCCTTCCGGCAGGCGGCCGAGCGGGCGGTGCGCCTCCGCTTCGACGCCATCGAGCTGCACATGGCGCACGGCTACCTGCTGGAGGCGTTCCTGACGCCGCTGGCGAACCGGCGCGGCGACGCCTACGGCGGATCGCCGGAAGGGCGCATGCGCTTCCCGCTGGAGGTGGCGCGCGCGGTGCGCGCGGCGGTGCCGGCCGGCACGGCGCTGGGCGCGCGCCTCAACGGCACCGACTGGGCCGACGGCGGGGTGACGCCCGACGATGCGGTCGCCCTTTCGGCCCGGCTCAAGGCCGCCGGCGTCGACTACGTTTGCATCTCAGGCGGCGGGGCCGTGCCGCAGGTGAAGGTGCCGCTGACCCCCGGCTACCAGGTGCCGATGGCGGCTAAGGTGCGGACAGAGACGGGCATCGTCACCCGTGCCGTGGGCCTGATCGTGGAGCCGGCGCAGGCTGAGGCGATCGTGGCCTTTGGCCAGGCGGACTTCGTGGCACTGGCACGGGCCCTCCTCGACAATCCCCGCTGGGTCTGGCACGCCGCCGAGCGGCTGGGCGCCAAGATCCCCTGCCCTCCGCAATACGCGCGCGCTGCCGCCTCCGTCTGGCCCGGCGCAGCCATGGCGCGGCCGGGTCTGGCGCGCGTCTGAGGCATCCGCGCCGCACGGCGCCGCAGCAAATCGCGGCCTCTCCAGGAGATGATTTGGCGCGTGCAGGTGCGTGCGGCTATCCTGCCGCATGCTCACCCTCAGCCTCTTGCGCCACGCCAAGTCGAGCTGGTCCGACGCGCGCCTCAGGGACTTCGAGCGCCCCTTGAGCGAGCGCGGCGAGAGTGCCGCCCCGCGCATGGCCGCCTTCATGGCGCGGCGCGGCCTGGTGCCCGACTTCGTGCTGTGCTCGCCGGCCGTGCGCGCGCGCCAGACACTCCGCCTGATGCTGCCGCACTTCGAGAAGGCTCCCAGGGTCGCCTACGAGGACGCCATCTACCTGGGCTCGCCCGGCATCCTGCTCAAGCTCATCCGCGCCGCCGACGCCAAGGTGCGGCACACGATGGTGGTGGGGCACGACCCCGGCCTGCATATGCTCGCATTCGAGCTCGCAGGCTCAGGGTGCGAGGGGGACTTGCAGGCGCTGGCCGAGAAGCTCCCCACCGCGGGCCTTGCCGTGCTCGCGTTCGACGCCGATGCCTGGTCGGACGTGGATCGGGGCCACGGCCGCCTCAAGCTGTTGACCTCGCCCAAGCACCTGCCGTCGGCGATTTCCTGACGCCCGTCTTGACCGTGGGCGTTCCCCTCTCCTAAACCCTGCGGATGCTCGTCCTCATCGATAACTACGACAGCTTTACGTACAACCTCGTCCACTTCCTGGGCGAGCTGGGCGGGGAGTGCCGCGTCTTCCGCAACGACAAGATCGCCGTGGCGGACGTGCTGCGCCTGAAGCCCAAGGGCATCGTGCTGTCGCCGGGCCCGTGCACGCCCAACGAGGCCGGCATCTGCCTGGAGCTGATCGAGAAGGCCGGACCCACGATCCCGCTGCTCGGCGTGTGCCTCGGCCACCAGGCCGTCGGCCAGGCGTACGGCGGCAGGGTGGTGCGCGCCCCCGTTCCGATGCACGGCAAGCTGTCCGAGATCACGCACGTCGCCAAGGGCGTGTTCAAGGGCCTGCCCCGGAAGTTCGAGGTGACGCGCTATCACTCGCTGATCGTGGAACGGAAGAGCCTGCCCGCCGACCTCGCCATCACCGCACGCACCGCCGACGGCCTGATCATGGGCCTGCAGCACAAGACGCACCCCGTGCACGGCGTGCAGTTCCACCCCGAGAGCATCGCTTCCGAGCAAGGCCTCGCCCTGCTCGCCAACTTCCTGGAGCTGGCGGGGGTCGCGCCGCGCCGCCGCAACGCGAAGCCCGCGCGCCACGCGGCCTGATCTTCGCGCCAAGCTTGCGATTGCCCGCGGAACGTGCAGCCGACGGCCTTTCGTCGCGCCGCCGCTACCGGGGCTGCGCGGTCATTGACAGGGGCGCGCGCCGCAAGGTGATATGAGCCCGCGAAGCACAGGAGCCGCCGCCCGCGAGGCGGGCGGCGGCGTTGTGCGTTGCAACGGCGACAAATACGTCCGCAGAGGCGAGCGCCGGCCACGTGGTGCGGGTAGTGCAAGAGTCCTATTGCCTGGACCGGCGATGGGGGGCCACGTTGGCGCCAAGCAGCCGACGAGCCAAGACGGCAAACCCAAGGAGGAACCAATGACTGCAGGAAAGCGAGGCGCCATCCTTCTCGGCGCCGCATCGGCCATTGCCGCCGTGCTTGCCGTTTCGGCGCTGCAAGGCGTCAATGCGCAGGAGCGCAAGTCGCTGCGGTGGTCCACCGCGCAGGTCGGCTCCTACGGCTATACGATCGCGGCGTCGATGGCGAAGGTCCTGGAGCAGGCGCTGGGCGGCGAGTACACCGTCACCGTGCAGCCCTACCAGTCTCCCACCGTCTCCATGAAGGCGGTGATGAACGGGGAGGGCGAGATCGCCTACACGGCCGACATCGGCATGACCGAGTTCGCCGAGCGCGTGGGGCCCTTCAAGGACTTCAAGCCGACGAAGCCCGAGCTGGTGCACACCTGGTACGCCTACCCGATGGAGTCGATGATGGCGACATCGGCGAAGGAGGCCGGCAAGTTCAAGTGCTGGAAGGATTTCAGCGGCAAGCCCGTCTATTTCACCCAGGCCGGCTTCCAGAACTGGCTCAACTGGCAGCGCATCTTCAAGGCGCTGGGCTACGACTTCAAGCACGTGCAGATCGACAACAAGGCCAACGCCGACGCCCTGGAGCGAGGCACCGTCGTGGGGTCCGCGATCTACACCACGGCCGGCCGTTCGCTGCCGCCCTATTGGAAGGAGACCGAGGTACGGACGGACATCGCCGTCATCAACCCGTGTCCCGACGAGGTTGCCAAGCTCAAGGCTGCCGGGCTGGCTGTCGCCGAGGTGCAGGCCAAGAACGCGTTCACCAAGAGCGTCGGCGCCGAGAAGCTGCAGGGCGTGCCGATCCTGTTCGGCTACAACGTGCGCTCGGACATGCCGGAGGCGCTGGTCTACAAGATGATCAAGGCCTTCTACGACAAGCGCGATGACCTGGTGAAGCTCGACCCGGGCTTCGGGCCGCTGGCCAAGGACTTCGTGGGTATGCAGGTGCAGGGCATCAACGCCAATCCGCAGGTCCCCGTGCATGCCGGGCTGGCCAAGTTCCTCAAGGAACACAACGCCTGGAACGACAAATGGAAGATCGCCGGCGGCGCGTGATCGCCTGAGCCCGGACGGGCTTGTCCGTGGCGGGGAGCTGCAGGCGCATGCCGCGGCACCCCCCCGGCATCCCGCACGCGGGCAGGGATGCGACCGGACAGGACCACCTGGGGATGGGGAGCGAAGCCGCGCCTACGGCCGGCATGAAATGGACATGACCGACCGGCTCAAGGCGCTCGTTACTTTGCGGAACGCGATCTTTGTCGTCGCACTCGTCCAGCTCGTCTGGCTGATCTGGTACTACTACACCGGCTACGGCGGCGACCTGCAGCTGGTCGCCAACCTCATGCCTGTCGCGCTGACCCTGCAGATCCTGTTGATGTACCAGCAGGATTATCTGTACAAGCGCCTTCCGCCCCTTCTCAACCACATCCTCGTCGCCGCCTACATCGGCATCTGCCTCTATTCCTTCCTCTATTTCCTGAGCGAATACGAACGCATCGCCATCTACGCGCAAGGCACCTTCACGCGTCACGATTTCATTGTCGGGCTGCTGATGTTCCTGCTGGTCATGGAGCTGTCGCGGCTCGCCCATCCCGTGCTGTTCTGGGTCAACGCGATCCTCGTTGCCTACACGCTGTGGGGCTATCTGAGCCCGATCGACTTCTTCTGGCACCCCGGCACCACGTTCTACCGCGTCGTGACGTCGAGCACGGTGGAGCTCTCGACCGGCATCTACGGCATCTACGGCCAGCTGGCGCTGACGCTGATCGCCGCCTTCCTGCTGCTCGCCGCCGCCGCCAACGGGTTCGGCGCGCAGAGCGCCATGATCCAGGTGATGCGGCGCTTTGCCGGGCGGCGGCGCCAGCTCGTGCCGCAGACGGCGGTGATGGGCTCGCTCGCCGTGGGCATGGTGTCCGGCTCCGGCTCCGCCAATGCCGCCGTGGTCGGCACCATCACCATCCCGCTTATGAAGCGCTACGGCGTGCCCGGCACCTTCGCCGCGGCGTCCGAGACGGCGGCCTCCATGGGCGGCCTCATCATGCCGCCGATGATGGGCGTCGGCGCCTTTCTCATGTCCGATTTCCTCGGCGTGCCCTACTGGGAGGTGGTGAAGCGCGGGTTCGCGATGGCGCTCGTCTACTACGCCTCGATTGCCTTCGCCATCTATCTCATCTGCGTGCGCCTCCTGCCGCGCGACCGGGTCGAGGCGCCGAAGGTGCCGGTCTACGACCAGGTGCGGACGCTGATCTTCTTCGCCGCCGTCCTTTACCTGGTCTACCTGATGGGCTGGGTGGGCAGGGGCGAACTGCTGGCGGCGCTGCAGACCGCATCCTTCCTGTTCGCCCTCCTGCTGGCCGCGTTCCTGATCTTCAAGTTCGCGCTCAAGGACCCGGAGCTGGAGGGCGAGACGCTGTGGGGCAGTGTCCGGCGGGCCATCGAGACGCACGGCGACATGACGTCGTACCTGACGCTGCTGCTCGCCACCCTCGGCATCATGATCGGCCTGTTCACGGTGACCGGGTTCATCAACCGCATGGGCGCGATGATCATCGACCTGGGCTCGTCGAGCATGCTGGGCGTGATCTTCATGGC
>DATBKR010000131.1:0-13207 GCA_036555805.1 Hyphomicrobiaceae bacterium
GCCTCGGCTACGGCCCCAACAACACCCTCAAGGTCAAGATCTCGACCCGCAACATCGCCATCTACCGCGATCCGGCGGTGCTGCTCATCGACCAGCTCAAGAACATCTACATCGACGGCGAGCTGGAGGTGATCGACACCAGCATCTGGCACGCCAAGGTGACGCGCAAGGAATACTCCGTCGGCCTGAACCTGACCGGCGTGGGCGTGGACGATCCCGACGTGAACCTCTACGAGAACTACAGCTGCGGCTCGGAGCGCAACCTCACGCGATACTGCAACAAGGACGTCGACGCACTGATCGACAAGCAGTCGCGGGAAACCGACGTGGCGAAGCGCAAGCAGATCGTGTGGGAGATCGAGAAGCAGCTCGCCGAGGACCTGGCGCGGCCGATCATCTCCTACGAGCGCGCCGCCACCTGCTGGCAGCCGTACCTCAAGGGCTTCGTGCTGCAGCACAACAGCATCTATAACAACTGGCGGTTCGAGGACGTCTGGCTCGACAAGTAGCCGCAGCCCTGCAGCAGGCAAGCGCACGGGGAGTCCGGGGAGTCGCACGTGGCAGCCTATGTTGTCCGCCGCTTCCTGCTGATGCTGCTCACGCTGTTCGGCATGTCGGTGCTCATCTTCGTCATGCTGCGGCTGGTGCCGGGCAACATCACCGACATCATCTTCGACTCGGCCGGGTTCGTGAATCCGGCCCAGAAGGCCAAGATCGAGCACCAGCTCGGGCTCGACCAGCCGATAGTCACCCAGTACGTCGCCTGGATCTCGGGGCTCGCCCGCGGTGACCTCGGCTACGCCTTCGTCTCGGAGAAGCCGGCGATCCAGGAGATCCTCCCGCGCATCCCCGTAACCGCCAAGCTCGCCGTGCTGGCACTGGCCTTCTCGGTGCTGTTCGGCGTGCCGCTCGGCGTGATCAGCGCGGTGCGGCAGAACACGGCGCTCGACTATGCCTTGCGCGTGGTGAGCTTGAGCGGCCTGTCGCTGCCCTCGTTCTGGCTGGGGCTGCTGATCCTGATGGCGTGCGTGAACTGGTTCGGCTGGATCCCGATCTATCGCAGCTCGCCCGACAATTTCTGGCAGGAGATCGGGCTGCTCAGCATTCCTGCTGCGGCCGTGGGTTTCCGCAGCTCGGCGCTGGTGATGCGCCTTACCCGCTCCTCCATGCTGGAGGTGCTGCGGCAGGACTACATCCGCACGGCGCGGGCCAAGGGCGCCTCCGAGCCTTCGGTCAACTACGACCATGCTCTGCGCAACGCCGTGCTGCCGGTGGTGACCGTCATCGGCATCGAGGCGGCGTTCCTGATCGGCGGGCTGATCGTGACCGAGACCGTGTTCAACGTCCCGGGCGTCGCCCGCTTCCTGGTGGAGGCGATCCGCTGGCGAGACTACCCGATCGTGCAGAACCTGGTGATGTTCATCGCCGTCGTGGTAGTGGTGGCGAACTTCATCGTCGACATGGCCTACGTGGCGCTCGACCCGCGCATCAAGTACGAGGAGTGACCCGCAAGTGGCTGTCATCGACCACGATGCCGAGCTGTCACGGGCGGGTGCCGACGTCCGTGGGCCTCTGGGCTCGATGCTGTTCTTCGCGCGCCGCTATCCGCTGGGGGCCGTCGGCGCGCTGATCATGCTGGCGTTCGTGGCCACCGCCGTATTCGCGGACGCCATCACCAGCTTCGATCCCCTCACCACCAACGCGCGCGATTCGCTCGCTCCGCCCGGTGGCGGGCACACCCTGGGCGCGGATTTCATGGGCCGCGACGTGCTTGCCCGCATCATCTTCGGCGCGCGCATCTCGCTGGCTGTCGGTCTCGGCGCCACGCTGCTTGGCTGTCTGGCGGGCACGATCGTCGGCCTCATGTCGGGTTACTTCGGCGGCTGGCTCGACCTCACCGTGCAGCGGCTGATGGACATCATGCAGGCGCTCCCGCTGCTGGTGATGGCGCTGGTCATGGCCGCCTCGCTGGGCCCGTCGCTCACCAACACCATCGTCGCCATCGCCATCCCGCTCGTCCCCAACGTGGCGCGCGTCATCCGGTCCAACACGCTGGCGCTGCGCGAGATGCCGTTCGTGGAGGCGGCGCGGGCCGTCGGCATGAGCGAGACGCGCATCGCCATCACCCATGTGCTGCCCAACACGCTGGCACCGCTGATCGTGCTTGCCACGGCGCAGCTGGGCTCGGCGATCCTGGTGGAGTCCGCGCTCGCCTTCCTTGGGCTGGGCGTGCCGGAGCCGCACCCGTCGTGGGGCCGCATGCTGTCGGAGTCCGCCGCCGAGTACGTGCGCACCGCACCGTGGCTGGTGATTTTCCCCGGCGTCGCCATCAGCGCCGTGGTGTTCGGCACCAACCTGCTGGGCGACGCCGTCCGCGACATGCTCGACCCACGGCAGCGCTTCTAGATGGATCGGTCGGTCGCCCCCTCAGCAAGCGCGACGCACGGGCAGGCCACGCCCGAGCCGCTGCTCCAGGTCCAGGACCTGCAGGCCTACTTCTATACCCGCGTCGGGCTGGTCAAGGCGGTGGATGGTGTCTCGTTCTCGCTTTGGCGCGGGGAGACGCTCGCCATCGTCGGCGAGTCCGGCTGCGGCAAGAGCGTGACGGCGCTGTCGCTCATGCGCCTCGTCGCCGACCCGCCCGGCCGCATCGTCGGCGGCGCCGTGCGCCTCGACGGGCGCGACCTACTGGGCCTCGATGCGCCGGCCATGCGGCAGGTCCGCGGCAAGGAGATCTCCATGATCTTCCAGGAGCCGATGACTTCCCTCAACCCGGTGATGACCATCGGCCGCCAGATCGGCGAAGCGCTGATGCTGCACGGAGCCGGCTCTCGCGAGAGCGCGCGGGCGCGGACGCTCGAGATGCTGCAGCTGGTCGGCATCCCCGAGCCGGCGCAACGCGTGAAGGAATACCCGCACCAGCTCTCCGGCGGCATGCGCCAGCGCGCCATGATCGCCATGGCACTGGCCTGCAATCCCAAGGTACTGATCGCCGACGAGCCGACCTCGGCGCTCGACGTGACGATCCAGGCGCAGATCCTGGAGCTGATGGCGAACCTGCGGCGCAAGCTCGGCACCGCCATGATCCTGATCACGCACGACCTGGGCGTGGTGGCCGAGACCGCGGACCGGGTAATTGTCATGTATGCCGGGCGCAAGGTCGAGGAGGCGGCGGTCGACGAGCTGTTCGCGCACCCCCTGCATCCCTACACCCGCGGGTTGATGCGCTCGATCCCGCGGATTGCCCCGATGCGGCAGGAGACTGCCCCGGCGGGGCGGTTGCAGGAAATTCCGGGCACGGTGCCCGCTCTCAGCGCCCTGCCGGCGGGCTGCGCCTTCGCCCCGCGCTGCGCGTTCGCCAGCGACATCTGTCGGCGCGAATATCCCCGCTACGAGGAGAAGCGGGCCGGTCACTGGGCCGCCTGCTGGCATTCCGACGGAGCGTCGGATGGCTGACACACCGATCCCGGCGTCAGCGCCGGTGCTGCAGGTCGACGGGCTCAAGAAGTACTTTCCCGTCCGCAGAGGGCTGCTCCGGCGGATGACCGGCCATGTCTACGCCGTCGACGACGTGAGCTTTACGATAGGGCCGGGCGAGACCTTGGGGCTTGTCGGCGAGTCGGGCTGCGGCAAGACCACCGTGGGCCGGGCCGTCCTGCGCCTGGTCGAGCCCACGGCCGGCACCGTGCGGCTAGACGGCCGGGACATCACGCGCCTCGGCAAGGCGGAGCTGCGACCGTTCCGCCAGCAGATGCAGATCGTCTTCCAGGACCCGTTCTCCTCCCTCAACCCGCGCATGCGCGCGGGCGATATCGTGGGCGAGCCCCTCAAGCTCCACGGTCACGGTGGAAGGAAGGCGCGCCGCGAGCGGGTGGCGCAGCTGTTCGAGCAGGTCGGGCTCCGGGCCGCACAGATGGACAACTTCCCGCACCAGTTCTCCGGCGGCCAGCGCCAGCGCATCGGCGTCGCCCGCGCGCTCGCGCTGAAACCCAGGCTCGTCGTCGCCGACGAGCCCGTGTCGGCGCTGGACGTTTCGATCCAGGCCCAGGTGATCAATCTGCTCATGGACCTGCAGCGCGACCTGAGGCTGTCCTACCTCTTCATCTCCCACAACCTCGCAGTGGTCGAGCACATCTCCAACCGGATCGCGGTGATGTACCTCGGCCGCATCGTCGAATACGCCGACAAGACCACGCTGTTCGCGCGTCCGCTGCATCCTTACACCGAAGCCCTGCTGGTGGCCGTGCCGGTGCCGGACCCCGCCATCAAGCGGGTGAAACAGGTTCTGCAGGGCGACGTGCCGAGCCCGCTGCGGCCGCCGTCCGGCTGCCATTTCCGCACCCGCTGCCCTTATGCGGAGGAGCGCTGCCGCACCGAGGTTCCCCCCTTGCGGGAAATAGAGCGCGGCCATTTCGTCGCCTGCCACCTGCGATAGGGGACAGAAAACCGGGAGTTGCGGATCGGGGTGAAGAGGGGGAGAATCGCGCGGAGACCGTGGAGGCGGCCATGCGGCTTGCGGGAAAGATCGCCATCGTCGTCGGCGCCGGGCAGGGGCCGGGCGAGGGCCTGGGCAACGGCCGCGCGACGGCGCTCCTCTTCGCGCGCAACGGCGCCAAGGTGCTGGCCGTCGACAGCAATCTGGAGTCGGCGAGGGAGACCGCGTCGATCGTTGCCGAGGACGGCGGCGAGTGCACCGCCTTCGAGGCCGACGTTACCCGGGAGGCGACGCTGAAGGCAGCCGTCGACGAGGCGGTGAGGCGCTGGGGCCGCATCGACATTCTGCACAACAACGTCGGCGTGAGCCTGGCCGGCGGCGACGCCTCGCCCCTGGAGATCACCGAGGAGGCCTTCGACCGCGTCTCGGCCATCAACCTGCGCGGCACCGTCATGGCCTGCAAGCACACCCTGCCGGTGATGCGGGCGCAGCGCTCGGGCGCGATCGTCAACATCGCGTCGGTTGCGGCGTGGTCGGCCAACTACCCGACCGTCGCCTACAAGGCAACCAAGGCTGCCATGATCGCCTATACGGAGCAGATCGCGTGCCAGAATGCCCAGTATGGCATTCGCGCTAATGTCATCCTGCCGGGCCTGATGGATACGCCGATGGCGGTCGACACCCGCGCCCGCGTCTGGGGCAAGACGCGGGCCGAGGTGGCCGCCGCGCGCGACGCGCGCGTGCCGCTGCGCGGCAGGATGGGCACCGCCTGGGACGTGGCCAACGCGGCCCTGTTTCTCGCCTCCGACGAGGCCAACTTCATCACGGGCGTGGCGCTGCCCGTGGACGGCGGCTCGAGCCTCAGGCGGGAGTAGCGGGCCGAATAGCGCCTTGGGCCGGGTTCACCAGGCTCACCTCGCTCAACGGCTGGACCGCCACGTTCCTCACCGGCGGTGGTCGGTTGTTTGCGTCCACACTCCTGGTCTGATCAGGCTTCGTCGCTGAGCCATGTCTCAATCGTGCCGGCCCCATAGGGCGCCGCAAGGCCCAACGATGCCCCGACCTCTGCCCATGTCCGCTGCCTGGCCAACAATGGATTGTATCCGCCTTGCCGCCTTTGACCCGAAGGGGTCATTCGACCTGCAAGAAGGGTCTATCGTTCAGGGAGGCCGGCTTTGCGCAGGCCGTCCAGATAGTGCTCTCGGTCCTTGGCGCGCTGAAAAATGTTGAGCACCTGACTTCCCTGAATCGTGTAGCTCGGCTGGAGTCGCAACACCTCGACGACCTGCACCCGCGCCTCTTCCCGCAACCCCAACTGCGCGCAGGTTGCGGCCAGCCACGTGTGACCGCCACGATGGTTCGGAGCGCGCGACACACATTCCCGCAGGAGCGGCAGCGCCTCTGCATAGCGCCCTAGCATGTAGTTCGCGAGGCCCAGCCAACCTGGCGTGGTGGCAATATAAAACGGGTCGAGGCGCATATGGGCCTTGGTGACCTCGATGGCCCTTTCCGGCTCCCCTGCGTAGATCAGGGCAATGGAGAACCGCACGTCGGTGAAGTTGGGATTGAGCGCCGCGGCCCTTTCGAACTCGGCAATGGCGCCGTCGAATTCGCGCCTCCATGTGAGGGTCAATCCAAGATAGACGTGCGCAAGGGGCAGATGGGGGTCCAGTCGCACGGCGGTCTGCGCCAATTCATGGGCCCGCTCCAGGACTGCTGGCCGCAGATAGTCGCCGTCCAGCGCCTGGTTCCAAGCCATTACGTACGTCGACGCCAGCGAGGCGTAAGCTCTGGCATAGGCGGGATCCAAGGAAAGCGACTGCTCCAGCAGACGTCGCGCCTCGTAGAGCGGCTCCGCCCTGAACGACGAAAAGAACGAGGAGAGCGTGTCGGTCGCTCGCATGTAGTAGTCGTAGGCGTGCCAGGTTGCAGGTGGTTTGGTCGGTGTCCGCGCCTCCTCCGCCTTTTTTACGTGGGAGGCAAGCAGCGAAGCGATCGTGCGGGCAACCTCTTCTTGAACCTCGAAGATGCTCCCCATCTTTCGGTCGTAGCGCTCGGCCCAACGGTGCGCGCCGCTGACGGCATCAATGAGCTGCGCCGAAACCCGGATGCGGTCGCCGTCGCGGCGAACGCTGCCTTCCAGCACGTAGCGCACGCCGAGTTCGCGGCCGACCCGCCGCACATCGACAGCCCTGCCTTTGTACGTGAACGTGGAGTTGCGGGCGATGACCAACAGCTCGGAGAACCGCGACAGCTCGGTGATGATGTCCTCCGTGATGCCGTCGCTGAAATACTCCTGGCTCGGGTCTCCACTCATGTTGATGAACGCCAACACTGCGATCGAAGGCTTCTCCGGCAGCGCCGGCTCGGGTGCCGCTGCGGAGCCCACCCTATCGCCTACGGATTCTTGCGCCGTCACCTCAGCTGTAAAAATGTAGCCGCGCCGCGGCACAGTCTTGACGATGGTCTGGTCGCGATCGCCGATCGCGCGGCGCACCTCAGTGATGCAATTGGTGAGGGACTCATCCGCTACGGTTGTGTTGGGCCAGACGGCCTTGACGAACTCTTGCTTGGGAATCAGACGCGCCGGGTTCTCCACCAGGTAGCGCAGGAGCTCGAAGCTCTTCGGCCGCAGGGTCGATTCGTGGCCGTCCAGGTGAAGGGAACCGCGCACCAAATCGAGCACGCACGCATTGAACCGATAGAGCATAGCAATCCAACAGTTGTGCCAAATGGGCGCCCCGATGATGCAGGAGCGCCCACAAGCCCACAAGACCGGCGTTTGAGAAATTTCGGCGTTCCGTTTGCGAATTTTGGGGCCTCCTTCACGACTTGGCGTGTCCCAGTGGGCAGGATGGCATCTACCGGTTTGCGGCTCGAAGGGGCCAAGCGCTACGGCTCTGATCCCAGGGTGACACGCCATCAGTTTGAACCATGAGGAGAACGCCGATGTTGAAAACCAGAGCTCTGTCTCTTGTGCTCGCCGTCGCGGGCGTCGCGGTCTCCGTCTCCACCACTCCGCCGGTTGCCGCGCAGAAGCCCACGGCACAGATCGTCGGTGTATGGAAGCTCAGGACGCTCGAGAGGTGCAAAGTCGGCACGCACGAGTGCGCCGCCTCCTTCGGCGCAAATCCGAGCGGCTACGTCATGATCTCGAAGAGCGGCGTATTCCTCTCACAAGGATTCGCCGAGAAGCGGGTGACACCGACAACGGCCGAACCGACCGACGAAGAGCGGGTCGCGCTCCACAAATCGATGTACGCCTGGGGCGGCACCTACAAGGTCGAGGGTAGCGTGATCACCGTCAATGTTGAGGGGTCGTGGAATCAGACGTGGACGGGGACCGCCCGCTCCGGAGGTGGCTTCAAGATGGAAGGGACAACCTTGGTGCTTTCATCTCAACCATTCAAATCAACAATCGACGGCTCGTTGGTGACTACACGTCTCACGCTCGAGCGCGTCGAGTAGTTCGTAACTGTTCGAAATGGACGGCAAAAAAAACTGTAACGACTGCGACAGGTCGCGCGGCAAAAATTTCGGACTCAGCCTCGCTACGGAGAATCAGAATAAGTGAGAGAGCTCTAATTTTCGTACAGATCAGCTAGCGCAATTTGTACTGCAGTGCCCTCGTGGGCTGGCGTTTTTGCGCCTAGAAGTAAGGACAGCAAATGATCTTTGGCAGAGGCATGATGGCGCTCGCGGCACTCGCCTTGTACACGGCTTCAGCGGACGCGCAAGTCATTCGGCAGGAAATCATCCCGTTCGAATCGGCAGCAGCGTCAGCCGCCGATGTCTTGAATGGCGCGAAGGGGCAGAAGCTCACGCTCGCCGGCTTCCTGCGACTACCGCGGGCGGACCAGAAACAACCCGTGGTGATTCTCATGCCTGGCGCAGGCGCCGGCATCCAAACCCGCGGACAGGTCGACGAGTGGTCACGTGTCTTGAACGAAGCGGGGATCGCGACGTTCACGGTCGACAGCTTCTCGGCACGTGGCATTTACACGCTCGCGGATGCCATCAAACTGACGCCGATTACGCGCCTGCCTGATGCATTCGGCGCGCGCGGAGCGCTCGTAAAGCACCCCCTCATCGATGCCAAAAGGATCGCGGTGATGGGATTTTCGCATGGAGCAACCCCGGCGCTCTATACGAATCTCGTGCGGTTCCAGAAACAGTACAGTGAGGCGGCATTCGCGGCACACGTCTCTGTCTATGGAGTGTGCGGTGTGAGGCTCCGTAACGACGAACGTCTCGCAAGCCCGCTTATGATGCTGCATGGTGCAGCGGACAATTGGGTTCCCGCCGCCCCGTGCCGCGAATATGCGGCGCGGCTCAAGAACGCCGGTAGAGAGGTTCGTTGGGTCGAGTATGCTGACGCCCATCACATATTCGACGCACCGGTGCTTGCCAAGATCACTCAGTTTCCGAATGTCATGACACCCGCCGGGTGCCGACTAGAAGAGTCAGACAGCGGCGTCCTCGTGAATGCCGAGACGAAGCAACCTCTCACCCCGTCGGATTCCTGCTGGGTAAAGGGAGCTTCCGCAGGATACAGCGAGGCTGCCGCGAAGAAAGCACATGAGGACGTGAAGGCGTTCCTCGTGGAGATCTTCCAGTGAAGTGACGCTAGCCCCGATTGGCTCTGGTTGCGCCCCTGCGGAATAAGGGTCTTTTCTTTCTGAAAGCCCGCTTCGCTTAGCGCGGGTAGTGCGCAAAGGTTTTGTCGGCTTCGGCTGTCAATCGCGTTCTCCATCTACAAGATGTTCTTTCTTCGCTGCGGCAATTCCGCCCCCATGCGGCGAGGTCGGCCGGTCGGAGGCCACCGCTTGGCCCGCCGACGTTTCAATTCCCAAAAGCAGCCGAAGTTTGGGCCAGTCCTGGCCGTATTCGCCGCCCATGCTCGATCGGCGGTGATTCGACTTCTGGATCAACAGGTTCCCTGAAGCCGGTCTTGTCGAGGAATATCGCGCAATGACTGCGGACGTCACAGCGCTCAAGTCCAAGAGCCTTGCAGATCGAGTTGCAAGGAACGTCTCCCGCGGGGACCGGGCGGCACTACGCGTGACGGCTATGAGACACGCCGGGCCCCGCCCTGGCGAACGCACAGACGAGACTCCAACTCCCTACTACGATCGCCTGATGTCTGCGATTCACGCCACCGCTCTGGAAAACAGGCGTGCGCCGCAAAGCGACGGGGCCGATGCCCCACCCCTCGCCAATCGCGGGCGGCGCATCCGCCGTCTGATCATCGGTGCTGCTGTCCTGATCGCGGCTGCCGCTGCCGGTCATACCATTCTCGGATCGGGGGTGAGCCAGAGCCGGAGGCCGCCGCCTGTCGACGCCGCCGATAGCGCACCCGAACGGAGATTGCCTGTGGTTGGCAGTGCCAGCACAGGCGACGAGCCGGTGGAGAGGGCGCTCCCGGCAGCGGCACCTGGCGGCTCAGCGACGACCACCGGCATCGAGGGAGAGCGGACAGCTGACGGCGGAGTTGGGACGGGACCTGTATCGGCTGCAAGAGCCGATGAGCAGCCGGTGGCCGCACCCGTGGCCGGGGAGGCGACGCAGGTCTCTGGCTCCGGTGTGGAGACTCGAGGTGGCGCTGCGGCAAACGCACCAGCCGCCACTGAAGGGGTGCGCTCCGATCCGATTGCTTCCCCCGCAAACCCAACGGGCGGGCAGTCGTCGCCGGCGCCCTCGTCGCCGGCGCCTGCCAGCGAGACCGGTTCGGCGGTCGACCGCGCCAACGATCCCGCCCCGATCCGTATCGCTCAGACAATCTCCGACGTAAACATGCGTGCCGGGCCGAGCAACGGCCAGGCAGTGCTCGCGACCATCCCGAGGGGCAGCCCCGTGGACGTGATCGGTTGCCGGCAATGGTGTGAGGTGATCTTTGCCGATCGGCGAGGGTGGGTTTACAAGGGCTTCATCGCAGCGCCATCAATGGCGCGCGGGCCTTGACCTGCAGCCGCCGTTTCCTCCACGAGCGTCCCAACGTGATCATGACCCCTCACGTCTCCGGCTGGACCGACGGCATGCTTCAGGCACGAGCGAAACTCATCGCGGACAGCATCCGGCGAACCGCGCGCAGAGAGCCACCGCGCAATGCCATCGCTGGCGTCGCCTGAGGAGCCATGGAGCACGGACCCCGCCACTGGGCCTCGCGGCTGCCGTTCTACTACGGGTGGCTGATCGTCGGCATCGCCTTCGTGACGATGGCGATCGGCGTGACAGCGAGAACCGCATTCTCCCTCCTGATGCCGCCGCTGATCGAGGAGTTCGGCTGGGACCGGGGCCTCGCCGCCGGCGCGTTCTCGTTCGGATTTCTGGTATCGGCGGTGCTGGGCCCCATCGTCGGCCGTGTCATAGATGCGCGCGGCCCGCGCGTGGTCATCATGACCGGCGTGGCGCTGCTGTCGCTGGGCCTGTTCCTTGCGCCCTGCATCGAGCGGCCATGGCATCTGTACCTGACGCTTGGCGTCCTGGTCGGCGGCGGCGCCAACATGATGACCTACACCGTCCACTCGCAGTTCCTGCCGAACTGGTTCCTCCGGCGACGCGGGCTCGCCATCGGCATTGCCTTTGCCGGCGCAGGCGTGGGTGCCATCGTGCTCCTGCCCTGGCTGCAGTCGCTCATCCTGAGCGACGGCTGGCGCGCCTCCTGCCGGGCAATCGGCCTTCTGGTGGTGCTGGTTGTTGCACCGCTCAATCTGCTGGTGCGGAAGAAACCGGAGGAGCTCGGATTGATGCCGGACGGCGAGGCCCGTGCGGCATCCGCATCCGAGCCGCGCCACGGCTCCCACATCGTCGATCCTGCCTGGGCCGCTACCGAGTGGACGCTGGTGCGGGCCGCATGGACGGCGCGCTTCTGGTGGATCATGTTCGGCTACTTTTGCGCCCTCGTCGCGTGGTACGCCGTGCAGGTGCATCAGACCAAGTACCTTACCGAGATTGGGTTTACGCCGATTGTAGCGGCCTGGGCGCTTGGGGCCGTGAGCATGGTCGGCGTCCCCGGGCAGATCATTCTCGGCGGCCTGTCGGATCGCATCGGCCGCGAATGGGTATGGACGGCCGGGTGCACAGGCTTCGCTATCTGCTATGCCACGCTGATCGCGTTGGAGCATACATCATCGCCCGCTCTCCTCTGCGTGATGGTGTTCGCTCAGGGCTTCTTCGGCTACGCGCTCACGTCCGTGATGGGCCCAATCGTCGTGGAGATTTTCGAGGGGCCCCACTATGGATCGATTTTCGGCACGATCACCATAGCGCTGATCGGTGGCGGCGCGGCAGGGCCCTGGATCGCAGGCATCCTGCATGACGCATCAGGCAGCTATCGGCTCGCTTTCCTCTTGATTATCGGGTGCTGCATGGCCTCCGCTGTCGCAATCTGGATTGCGGCACCTCGCAAGGTTCGCCTCGTACCGGGTCAAGCCCCCGGAACATGAAGCAGTGCCGCGATTCCGGCAGCTAGCCAGGCCGCGACGACGCGGTTCTGTAGCCTCGGATGTATCCTTCACGTTCGGGACGCTTGACCCGCCGGGGCATGGCGGTGGCGGTAATCCCACCTTGTCGGCAAGCTGCCCGCTCCACTCTTGTCGACCGGCCCAGAGGAATATTTTGGCCCGATGTCGAAATTCCCGCCGCCGACACGTCTTAGTCACAGCCGAAAAGCGCTTCGGCTGACCACTAAAGGAGCAGAACCGTGCAATACACGCTGATGTTCTACATGAGTCCCGCCGAGTTCTCCGCCCGGACCGATCCCGACAAAAAGGCGGCGTTCTGGGGCGCCTTCATGCCCTACATGCAGGCCGTAAGGGATGCCGGCATCTTCAAAGGCGGCGCCGGCCTTGAGCCGCCGGACACCGCGACCACCGTCAAGGTGCAAGGCGGCAAGCGTTCAGTCCAGGACGGCCCGTATGCCGACAGCAAGGAGCAGTTGGGAGGCTTCTTTATCATCGAAGTGCCCGACCTCGACACGGCGCTGGACTGGGCGGCGCGCTATCCCGCGGGCCCAGAGGGCGTGGTGGAAGTGCGCCCGAATATCTTGGCTCCAGCCGACAAGTAGAGGAGACAGGTCGTGATCAAAGGAGTTCACAGCTTCCTGATGATCTTGAGCCTGATGAGCGCGGCGCATCCGGCCCTTTCCCAGAGCAGCGGCGACGCTATCGCAAGTGTGCGCGCTCCTCTGCAGAAAATGCCGCCATCCTTGGAAGCCAGGCTTGCTCTCAGCGCATTGCCGCCCATGCTTCGGGACAAGGCCGCTGTTTATGTCCTTGACCCAGCCAGAGGCTATGTTCTGGAACGCGCGGGCAGCAATGGCCAGAGCTGCTTTGTCGGGCGCACGGAGTGGAAGTTTGCCGACTACCGCGACGATATCTACGACCCGATCTGCTACGATGCGCTCGGTGCGAGGAATCAAATGCGGGTATGGTTCGACGTAGCCGAACTCAGGGCCAAGGGTGTCAAGCCGGAAGCCATGAAGAATGAGATCGAAGCCAGGTTCCGCGCTGGGGTCTATAAGGCTCCAGACCGTCCTGGATTGTCCTACATGACCGCACCGCTGATGCGTTCGTACATGTCGCTCGATCCAAAGGACAAAGACAGCGTCACGACGATGAGCATGCCGCATGTCATGTACTACGCCCCCGGCATCACTCCTGCTGATGTCGGCGGTATGCCGTGCCCGCCTTGTGCTCCATATCCGTTCGTCTTTGAGCCGGGACCGCACGGCTACGTGATCCAGCGGTTGGGCGACAGCGAATCAGCGAAAAT
>DATBKR010000132.1:0-10832 GCA_036555805.1 Hyphomicrobiaceae bacterium
GGTGCTGGGCGGCGGCGCCGCCGCTGCCACCGGCTACCTGCTGATGTTCCCGTTCTATGGCACCGACATCGCCGACATGCAGACGGCCCAGATGGTGCACGCCGTCGTGGCCATGCTGTTCATCGCCATCATGCTGGCGCATATCTACATCGGAACCATCGGCATGCAGGGCGCCTTCGAGGCCATGGGCTCGGGCAAGGTTGACGTCAACTGGGCGCGCCAGCACCACAGCTTGTGGCTGGAGAAGAAGAACCAGAAGGGGCAGGGCGGCGCCGTGGCCCCGGCCGAATAGAGGAGGGTACTCATGCGCGCTTTCTTTCTTGCCTGTCTGGTGGCGGTGGTGTTGGGGGGCGTGGCGGCCTACGCGCTGAACAGCGGCTATCTTCCCGACGAGGCGTCGGCCGTCTTCGCCACAAGAAGCGTACGCATATAGCATCCATGGCTGTC
Organism: Hyphomicrobiaceae bacterium; assembly: GCA_036555805.1. Taxonomy (GTDB): domain Bacteria; phylum Pseudomonadota; class Alphaproteobacteria; order Rhizobiales; family Hyphomicrobiaceae; genus AWTP1-13. The sequence continues at coordinate 448 of DATBKR010000132.1, forward strand.
CGCGACCTGGGATGAGCCCCGCGTGCAATACGCACGCGGAAGCTCGCTCGATCGCGGACCCGGGCCGAGTCCCTACCAATTGTCAGCGCCGCTGATCCAGCCGCGCCCGTCGCGATGCATGCGGCGGGATCCGGGCTGTTGACGGTGCCCGAGACCGCAGACGCGTATATGCCCGGTCGCGCTTTGCTGAGTCTCCTTGCCGCAACAGCTGGCGCTATCGGAGGAATTTCGCTCCCTGCACCGGAGCCGGAAGTCGAGATCGCCCTTGGCTCAGGCCCACCCGCCGGCGCTTTCGGCATCGGCTCGAAGCGCGACGTCGGGCGCGTCGGGGGGAAGCAAGTTGCCGATGGTCCTGGAAGCGTTAAGGTGCGAGGACGGCAGACATTGCAGGGGGAACCATGCACGCTCGCCAGACTTGGGGTCTTGCACGGGCCATTGCACGGCTGATCGCTGGCACATTGCTGGCTGCTGCCGCCTTTTCCGGGGCGGCAGCGGCGGCGGACCTCAGCCAAATCCAGACCATCGTCGTCCTCTACCCTGAGAATCGCAGCTTCGACCACCTCTACGGTCTCTTCCCGGGCGCCAATGGCATCGCCAATGCCACGCCGGAGCAGACGCTGCAGCGCGATCACGACGGCTCGGTCCTGCCCTACCTGACGGTGTGGGGCAAAGACGGCAAGCCGCATCCGGATTTTCCGCGGCTGCCCAACGCGCCGTTCCGCATCGACGCGCCGCCCGTGGGCAAGGGCCAGGACCAGGTCCTGCTCAGCCCGATCCACGCCTATTACCACAGCATCGAGCAGATCGACGGTGGTCGCAACGACATGTTCGCGGCAATGTCGACCGTTGGCGGCTATACCATGGGCTACTTCGACGGCAGCCGGATGAAGCTGTGGCAGTGGGCCCAGGAGTTCACGCTCGCCGACAATTTCTTCATGGCCGCCTTCGGCGGCTCGTTCCTGAACCACCAGTGGCTGATCTGCGCCTGCACGCCCGTCTACCTGGATGCGCCGGAGAGCATGCGCGCCATACTCGGTGCCGACGGCAGGCTGGCGAAGAAGCCGGGATCGCCTTCCGCACGCGACGGAGCCGTACAGACCTATACGGCCGGGCTCGGAGGGCAGGTGACGCCGGACGGCTTCGCCGTCAACACCACGCAGCCTGCCTACCAGCCGAGCGGAATTCCGCCGGCCGCCGACGGCCCGGTCGAGCTCGCGGATCCGAAGGGCTCGGAACGCATCGGCCTGCCGTTGCCGCCGCAGACCAACAAGACAATCGGCGATACCCTGTCGGCCGAGGGCATCGCCTGGGCCTGGTATGCCGGCGGATGGAACGCCGCCGTCGCCGACGGCCGCAGGCCGCCCGCCGAGAAGCGCAAGGTCATCTACACGCGCGAGCACGGCGCCGAGAACTTCCAGCCGCATCACCAGCCGTTCAACTATTTCCGGCGCTTTGCTCCCGGCAGCGCCGACCGCGAGCTGCACCTGAAGGACGGCGCCGACTTCATTGCCGATATCGCAGCCGGCAAGCTTCCGGCCGTCGCGTTCTACAAGCCGGTGGGGCGCGTCAACCAGCATCCCTCCTATACCGACATCCTGAGCGGCGACGCCCATCTCGCGGATATCCTGGACCGCCTGCGCAAGAGCCCGCAGTGGGCGCACATGCTGGTGATCGTCACCTACGACGAGAACGGCGGGTTCTGGGACCACGTCCCGCCGCCCAGCGGACCCGGCTGGGGCGACCGCTGGGGTCCTGCCACGCGCATTCCCGCGCTGATCGCCTCGCCGTTCGCCAGGCGCGGCCATGTCGACCACACGGCCTACGACACCACCTCGATCCTCAAGCTGATCACCGAGCGGTTCGGGCTCGAGCCGCTGCCGGGCGTGCGTGAGAAGATGGGAGACCTCACTGCGGCCCTCGACCTTCCTTGACGGGGCCCGCCCCGCGGCCTGCAGGCCCGGTACAGCAGTCTGCGGCGAATTCCCAGTGACCCAGCCGCGCCGGAGGCTGGCCGGCCGGAACCATCGGAACGATACGGACGGCGCGCAGCTCCTGGTGTTCCTGCACGAACATATGGTTCCGTGTCACCCCGGCACTTGTTGCCGGGGTCCAGCCAAAAGCAAAAGGCAAGGCAAGGGTTGGCTGGATGCCGGGAACAAGTCCCGGCATGACAACAGGATACGCTTTGTCAGAGTCACGGCACTAGGTTGAGGGGCGATGCGCAAGGGGCCCTCTTACTTCAGGCTCTGCGGATAATTTACCGCTTTTGCCGATCCAGTCGGCGGGGATCTCCAATCGGCATCTGAGTCCTTTGGAAGAAAACACCAGTTCAACCTTACCATCCAGCTCGTACGGAATAAGCTCGCGAATTATGCTTGTCCCATAGCTGGAGTTGCCGGGATGGACGACAGGAGGGCCGCCGATCTCCTGCCATTCGAACACCAGATGCGATCGCGGGTCCGCGCTCGGGTGCCGGTCCCACAAAATCGATACGCGGCCATCCTTGGTCGAGAGCGCGCCGTACTTGGCGGCATTGGTGGCGAGTTCATGCAGCACCATGGCCATGGCGTGGCCCGCCTCTGGCTTCAGCAAGATGCCGGGGCCGTCGATCTCGGTGTTGTCGCAGGTTGCATACGGTGCAAGCTCGCGCCGGACGAGCTCTGTCAGCGACACGCCTTGCCACCGATGAGAGCTCAACAGCTCATGCGTCGTTGCCATCGACCGAATGCGCCCATCGAGCGCCGCTATGAAATCGGCGACCGATCTGCTCTCCTGCTGGCTGTGGGAGACGACCGCGCTGACGGTCGCGAGTGCGTTCTTGACGCGATGGTCGAGCTCGGCCAGCAAGGTGCGTTGCTGCTCCTCCACGCGTCTGCGCTCGGTAATGTCCTGAACGACAGAAACGAAATAGTCGACGCCGCCGTCCGTCTTTCGCACGCAGCCGACGGTGAGACTTGCCCAGACGATGCCGCCATCCTTGCGGACGTAGCGCTTCTCGATGCAGTAGCTTTCGGCTTCGCCGACGAGCGTCTTGTTGAGCACCGAGAGATTGCTTGCCAGATCGTCGGGGTGCGTGAGGTCCTGGAAGGTCCTGGTCGTGAGTTCCTCAACGGAATAGCCGAGCATCCGGGCGAAGCTCTTGTTGGCGCGCAGAATCGACCCCTCAATACCCACGAGCGCAACGCCCACCGCCGCATTTTCGAACGTCGCACGGAACCGCGCCTCGCTGTCGGCAAGCGCGCGCCGCGCCTCGACCTGCTCGGTTCTCACCTCGGCGAACAAGACCACCCCACCGATCCGGCCGTCGCCTCCGCGCCATGGTGCCATGGACCAACCTGTCCACTCGGTGCGGCCGTCCTGGCGCGTGAACTGGTCCTCCTCACTTGAGAGTTCTTCACCCGCGAGCACCCGGGCGTGGACGTCGCGCCAACGCTGGGGAATTTCGGGAAACGCCTCGTAATGCGACTTGCCAATGAGCTGTGCGTCAGGAGGGAGGCGGAAATCGACAACGAATCTCCGCGAGACCGCAAGATAGCGCATCTCGCGGTCGAACATGGCTATCGCCGCCGGCGCATGTTCGACGAACACCGCCAGCTGCGCCTGTCGTTCTGCGAGGTCCGCTTCAGCCTGCTTGCGTCCGCTGATATCGACAAGCATGTTGACGGCACCGGTCAATCTTCCGGATGCATCGAACAGCGGCGTCGGATAGGGGATGAAAGGAATCCGAGTGCCATCCGGGCGCTCGGCTACCGCCTCCAGGCCACGGATCGGTCGCCTTTGACGCAGCGCCAAAGCCATCGGGCACGCGTCATGAGGCAGCGGCGTGCCGTCCGGCCAATAGAGCTTCCAGGAGCCGCAGAACCTGGTCTCGCCAAGCGCGGGGCGGCAGCCCCAAAACTCGGCCGCGGCGGCATTGTAAAAGGTCAGTCGCCCCTCGGCGTCCGTCATGTAGATCGCGGCAGGAAGTGCCTCGATAGCCTCCCGAGACAGACCGTTGACGTCGCCCAAAGCATGCGCTTGCATCGTACCGTTGGGCGTCATGGTAGTGCCCCCACCGCTCTCAGTGCTGAACTCCGCTCGTTTGCGACGGTCGTCTTCAGACTGAAACGCTGCAGATACTACACCTGACCTGGTTGGAACAAAGACGCCGTTGTCCGCAAGCGCGATCTGGCTGACTTGTAACCGCTCAATTGGCGAGACGTTCCATCTTCTCGATCCCCGCTTCTGGGGAGAGCTTGGGGCGAGCTCTCTCGTTGACTGCGCCACCACAATGGCGCAGCGACCGCCGCTCGTTGCTGTCCCAACTTACTCCGGCCGCGGTGGCAAGGTCAGCTCCGCAGCGGCGCAGTTTTCCGCGTCGCCCCGGCGCACGCGGTTTCCGGCTTCGCCAGTCTCGTCGGGCATATCCGACGCCTCCGGCGCAGGGCAACGTCATTCGCGGAGCGTCGGAGGATCGGGTGAGGAGTGGCGAGGCGTTCGAGCGACAATATGCGGGTCTTCGGTAGGCAGCTGACCCTCCCAGTCGCCACTCCTCAAAGCGGAATATAGCCCGCAATCGGGGGCAGGGGCTGCAGGGCGGAGCCGGATGTATCGATTGGGTTAACAACGAAGTGCGGCGGCTCCGGATCATTGAAGTCCGGAGTGGACGGTTGGGTCAATTCGCGAGCTGGGGTTGCAACCCAAGCTGATTTTCGAGCACATGAAGTGAGCGTCGAACCGCCGCTTTCCCTGCGGCTAGGCGGCGCGTTCGGCGGGCCGGCCCTGGGCCAGTCCAAAGGCGAGCGGAATGGTCGCAAGCGTGAGCAGGGCGATGGCGACGATCGCAGCTGGAACCCCGAGCCGATCGCCCACGAATCCGCTGAAGGGCGGCGCGAGGGCCGCCGATCCGATCGTCACCGTATAGAAGACGCTGAGCGCGTGGGTGCGCCGCTCGGGCGGTGCGTAGGTCGGCACCGACCCATAGGTCACGGTGGTGACTCCGTTGAGGGCGATCCCCAGCACGGGAAGCAGCGCGAGAGCGAAGGCGAGCGGCAGGGCGAGGACGGCGAGCGTCCCGGCCGCTGTGAGGGCCTGGGCCACCACGATGGTCGCCACGGTGCCGAGCCGTCGAGCGACCCACGCGCAGGCGAGCTTCCCGAACGCGCCGCCGAGAAAGACCAGAGTCAGCGCGACGCCGGCCGTGCCGACAGCCGCGCCCTTGGCGATCAGGAGAAATGGCAGCAACACGAACAGCGCGCCGCGAATTACGCTGTCGGCGATCCCGAAGGCGATCAGGATGCGATATCCGAGCCGGGTTGAGGCGGAGCGCACCTCGGCCTGGGGAACCTCGGCATCGCGCTCCTGGGGCGTTACTTGCTCCGGCATGAGACGAGGCGCCAGCAGGAAGATCGGTACCGCCGCCATGATCCCGAGCAGTCCGAGGAGGGTGTAGGTCGGCCGCCACGACATGACCAGCAGCAGCGCTGCGGCGAGGGCGGGCACCAGAACCTTGCCGACATCGCCGGCGAAGTTGTAGGTGCCGAAGGCGGAAAGCGCGCGGGTGCCCGTGAAGGTGCGCGTCACCAGGGCCGAGCCGATCGGATGCTGGGTGGCCGCGCCAAGGCCGCCCAGGCACAGGACCGCCACCAGCCACCAGAACCCATGCCCGATCCCTGCGAGACCGTAGCACAGGCCGCACAGGGCGGTGCCGAGCGCCAGCACGCCGCCTGCGCCCAGTCGCTCGGCGACGCGCGCAGCCGGGATCTGCAGGCCGGCCATGGTGCCGGTGTAGATCATGCGCAGGGCGCCGACAGCGGCATAGCTCAGAGCGAATTCCGCCTGCCAGATGGGAAGCGCCACCCAGATCAGGTCCGTGTAGCCGTCGTGCAGCACGTGTCCGGCGCAGGCCACGCCCAGCGCGCGCCGCTCCTTCCGCTCGGCCGCCTCGCCTGGGGGGGCGCCGGAATCGAATGCGGTGGCAACTGCCATGATCCCTCCAATCCGCGCACGCGCCGCAGGTCGACCGTAAGTCTCGTTACCACTCCGCGCCCTGCCGGACCAGCCGGGCTGCCGCACGGCTAGCATTCCGAAGCCGAGCTCCGCTACCAGCGAGGCCGGCGCCTGCAGCGCGGCCACGCCGGAAGCGCGACGCTCCTCCGCGCGCGCGGGAGGAGCCGCCGCCGGCGTCCGGCGCCGGCGCGGCCATGGCCTATGCCCTCCCTTTGCCCTTGTGGCGCACCCACAGATCCGGGCGGCGCGCGCACGTGAGGCGCTCGGATTCGGCGCGGCGCCATTGGGCGATCTTCTGGTGGTCGCCGGACAGCAGCACCTCCGGGATTGAGCGGCCCTCCCACTCGCGCGGGCGGGTGTAGTGCGGGTATTCCAGGAGGCCCGCCTCGAAGCTCTCCTCGGCGAGCGAGGCGGCCGCGCCGACCACCCCCGGCAGGAGCCGCACCACGGCGTCGATCAGCACCATGGCGGCCAGTTCGCCGCCCGACAGCACGTAATCGCCGATCGACACTTCGCGCAGGCGTCGGGCGTCGATGACGCGCTCGTCGAGGCCCTCGAAGCGGCCGGCGAGGAGGATCACGCCGGGCACGGCCGCCAGCTCGCGCACCAGGGCCTGGGTGAGCGGTTCGCCACGCGGCGAGAGATAGATCGCCGGCGTCCCCGGAACCTTGACCCGTGCCGCATCGATGGCGGCGGCCACTACGTCGGCACGCAGCACCATGCCGGCGCCGCCGCCGGCGGGGGTGTCGTCCACCTGGCGATGGCGGCCCAGCCCGAAGTCGCGCAGGGGCACTGTGTCGAGGCCCCACAGGCCGCGCTTCAGAGCGTCGCCCGCGAGCGAGGCCCCGAGCGGCCCCGGGAACAGCTCGGGGAACAGCGTCACCACGGTGGCGCGCCAGGGCGGGCGCGGCGTCCGGGATGCGGCGGGTTCGGACAATGGAGCTGCGTCTCTCTCTGTCGGCGCGCGGGGAGGCACCCTCGCCGCACCGCACGCGGGGCTGCACGCAGGTTTTGCCTCACCCTGGCGACGGATGCAAACCGCCGCCGGGCCCGGCAACGGTCCCCCATGCCCCGATGGCGCGTCGGGAAACGGCCATCCCCGAACCGGGGTTCCACCGGATACCGCACCCGCCACCGCCCGCTAGCTTCAGGCCGCGGCGCGCCTTTCGCGCGCCGGTTGGGCACATGGGCTGGGGGTCATCGATCAAGGAGACAGCAATATGCTTCAGGAGCCAATCCTCCGGAACCGAGCGAAGCTGTGCGCAATTTCCGCCGCCCTCGCCCTTGCCGCCGCGGCAGGGGAGCCCTCCTGCGCGCAGGCGCAGAACGCGCCGCTCGGCGAGCGGGAGGCGCACGCGCTCGCCGTCCAATCCTACCTCTACTTCTATCCGCTGGTGACCATGGACCTCACGCGCAGGCAGATGACCAACATCCCTGCGGGCAAGGAGCTGGGGTTCGGGCCTCCCAACACCTTCCACAACGCTCCGGAATACCCTCCCGCCAGCGAAAAAGTGGTGGTCCGTCCCAATTTCGATACGCTCTACTCGGTGGCGTGGCTGGACCTCACCAAGGAACCGGTCGTCGTCACCGTTCCCGACACGAACGGGCGCTACTACCTGCTGCCCATGCTCGATATGTGGACGGACGTGTTCGCGTCGCCCGGCTGGCGTACGACGGGCACGCAAGCCCAGCATTTCCTCGTGGCGCCGCTCGGCTGGAGACCCGACCTGCGCGAGAGGTTCATCGACGAGTTCAGGCTGCCCAAGGACACACAGCGCATCGATGCGCCGACTTCGCACGTCTGGATCATCGGCCGGGTCAAGACGGACGGGCCGCAGGACTACGATGCCGTGCACGAGATCCAGGACGGCCTGAACATCGCGCCGCTGTCGGAGTGGGGCCGGACGCCGAGGCCGGTCGAGGTCAAGACCGACCCGAGCGTCGACATGAAGACGCCGCCCAAGCTCCAGGTCGATACCATGCCAGGCGACAAGTATTTCACCTACGCGGCCGAGTTGCTCAAGACCCACCGGCCGCACCTCACCGACGAACCGATCCTGGCGCAGATGAAGAAGATCGGCATCGAGCGCGGCAGGGGCTTCGACATCGGCAGGGTCGCACCCGCGGTGAGGGCGGCGCTGGAGGCCGCGCCGGCCTCTGCGCAGACGCTGATGGACTGGAAGATGCCGACGCTGGCCCGCGTCGCCAACCACTGGTCGATGAATACGGACACGATGGGCGTGTACGGCAACTACTATCTGAAGCGTGCCATCGTGGCGCGGCAGGGGCTGGGCGCCAACCTGCCGGAAGACGCGATCTATCCGCTGAGCCTCGGCGATCAGATGGGACGGCCTCTCGACGGGGCCAACAAGTACACCCTCCAGTTCGACAAGGGCGCCCTGCCGCCGGTCGATGCGTTCTGGTCGGTGACGCTTTACGATCCGCAGGGTTATCAGGTCGCGAACCCGCTCAACCGGTTCGCCGTCAGCAGCTGGATGCCGCTCAAATACGATCCGGACGGTTCGCTGACCCTCTATTTCCAGAACGAGAACCCAGGCAAGGACAAGGAGGTGAACTGGGTGCCGGCGCCGAGCGGGCCGTTCAACCTGACCATGCGGCTCTACGCGCCGAGACCCGAGGTCCTCGTCGGCAAGTGGAACCCGCCGCCGGTGACCAAGACCGAGGCGTTCATGGGCCTTACGGGGCAGTGACAGCCGCGGGGCGGCCGAGCCCCCGCGCCAGGGCGTAGACGGCGCGGCTCGCCGGCACCGGCTCGCCCAGCTTCTCGGCCAGCTCCACCACGACGCCGAGGAGGCCCTCCACCTCGATGGGGCGGCCGGCCTCGGCGTCGTTGAGCATGGAGGTGCGGAAGTCGCCGAGCTTGCGGGTCACGGCCATGCGCTCCTCCACGGTCATGGGCAGCCGGAGCCCGAGGCGGTCGCCCACGCGTGCGAACTCCGCCATCAGGTCGTGCACAAGCGCGAGAAGGCGCGGCTCGCCGAGGATGCCGTGCGCGCTGCGCCACACGATGGCGCTCACCGGGTTGAGGCTGGCGTTGCCCCACAGCTTGGCCCAGATCTCGCTGCGGATGTCGGGCGTGAGCGGGCAGGCCACGCCGCCGGCAGCCACCAAGCGGGCGAGTTCTGCAGTGTGGGCAGACGTGCCGCCGCGGGGCTCACCCAGGATCAGGCGGTCGGTGGCAACGACGCGCACCACACCCGGCGCCTCGACGCGGGTGGAGGCGTGTACCACGCCCGCCACTGGCCGCACCCCGGTGAGCAGCGCAGCGGCCTGGCCACGAGGGTCCACGCTGTCGAGATGCGCCCCATCGAGCGGGCCCGCGAGGCCGTCGAGGAACCACCACGGCAGCCCGTTCATGGCGGTCACCAGCAGCGGGCCGTGGTGCAGGGCCGGGGCGGCGGCTGCGGCCGCCTCGGCGAAAGTGTAGGTCTTGACGGCCAGCACCACGGCGTCCGGCCGGGACAGGTCGGAGGCCGTGTCGCTCACCGGCAGCGTGAACGTCTCGCGCCGCTCGCCGTCAATGAGGGCGAGGCCCCGTGCGCGGATCGTCTCCAAGGCGGCGCCGCGCGCCAGCAGCGCCACCTCGGCGCCGCCGCGCCACAGCACGCCCGCGAGCCAGCCGCCAATCGCTCCCGCTCCGACGATGAGAATGCGCATGACGCGTGGGGTCCCCGCTCGCCTCAACTCTTGTACGACGGGTCGATACGATCGATCTGGCGGATGAGCGCGTTGAACACGTCGACGCCGGCGCCGTACCTGGGGTCGAACTGCAGGGACACGCGGGTGCACTGCTCCAGCACGGGGCGCGGGATCTCGATCAGCTCGTCCCTGAGCCCCTGGGCCGCCACCTGGATCTCGCAGGCGCGCTGCACCGTCCATAGGTGCGCGAACGCCTGCGGCAGGGTCTCGCCCCAGGCCAGCAGGCCGTGGTTGCGCAGGATCAGGACCGGCTTGCCGTCGAGCGACTCGATGAGGCGCGGACCCTCGTCCGGGTGCACCGTGATGCCCTCGAAGTCGTGGTAGGCGAGCTTGCCGTAGAGTTGCGCAGAGTAGAAGTTGGTCATCGACAGCCCGCCCCTGGTGCAGGCCACCGCCAGCCCCGCCGTGGTGTGCGTGTGCATGACGCAGTGGGCGGCCTCGACGTGGCGGTGAATGGTGGCGTGCGGCGCCAGGCCCGCCGGGTTGATGGGCCAGCGGCTGTCGGAGAGGATGTTGCCGTCGAGGTCGATCTTGACGAGGTTGGAGGCCGTCACCTCGCTGTAGTGCAGGCCGAACGGGTTGATGAGCAGGTGCCGCTCGCCGCCGGTCTCGGACCCCGGCACGCGCAACGTGATGTGGTTATAGATCATCTCGGTCCAGCCCAGGTGCGCGAACAC
>DATBKR010000133.1:0-5073 GCA_036555805.1 Hyphomicrobiaceae bacterium
TGGTCTTGGCGGTGTCGGATTCCACGCTCATGCTCCCAATCGCACTCCCTGCTGCTCCGACAGATTGGCGCCGGCCGCTTTGCGCTCCGTTACGAGCCTCCGTATAGCCGGTCGCGGGTTGCGCGGCAATTCACGCGGAGTTGCCGCCACCGCTGTCCGTGTTTTCCACCGAGATAACCACAACGGCGTGGGCCATCGGGAAATCGTCGGTCAACGTAAGGTGAACGTATGAGCGGCAGCCGGCGGGCGTCATGCGCTCCAGGTGGCACGCCGCGCCGCCCGTCAGCAGCATGGTCGGACGCCCCGACGGCTCGTTCACCACGCCCATGTCCTTCCAGAACACGCCCTTGCTCAATCCGGTTCCCAGCGCCTTGGCGCACGCCTCCTTGGCGGCGAAGCGCTTGGCATAGGACGCGGCACGGCCCGGCTTTCCGTCTGACCGGGCGCGTTCGGCGTCGGTAAAGATGCGGTTGAGGAAGCGCTCGCCGTAGCGCTCGATGGCCTTTTCCACGCGCCGGATATCTATGACGTCGTTGCCGATGCCGAGGATCATGCGCGCGCTCGCAACGGCCGCAGGGGCGTCTTGCGGGCCTCGTCGATCACCACCCGCATATGGGCGATGGCGGGTCCCAAACCGGTGAAGATCGCTTCCCCGATCAGGAAATGACCGATGTTAAGCTCGACGACTTCGGGGATGCGCGCCACGGCCCCGGCCGTGTTGAAGGTAAGACCGTGGCCGGCGTGGACCTCGATCCCTGCCGCCGCCGCCGCCGCCGCGGCGGTGTCGATGCGGGCGAGCTCGCGCGCCACTCCCGCCGCGTCGTCGGCGAGCGCGCGCTCGCAGTAGGCCCCGGTGTGCAGCTCCACCACCTGGGCGCCGATGCGGGCCGAGGCCGCTACCGCCTCCGGGGCCGGCTCGACGAACAGCGACACCCGGATGCCGTCCGCCGCCAGGCGCTGCACGTAGGGCCGCAGATAGTTCTCGCCGGCCACCACGTCGAGGCCGCCCTCCGTGGTCCGCTCCTCGCGCTTTTCTGGCACCAGGCAGCAGGCATGCGGCACGTGGCGCAGCGCGATGGCCAGCATCTCGTCGGTGGCGGCCATCTCCAGGTTGAGGGGGCGGGTGAGCTCCGACTTGAGGCGGGCGATGTCGGCATCGGAGATATGACGTCGGTCCTCGCGCAGGTGCGCGGTGATGCCGTCGGCGCCCGCACCGATCGCCAGCTGCGCGGCCCGCAGCGGGTCGGGATGGAGCCCGCCGCGGGCGTTGCGGATGGTAGCGACGTGGTCGATGTTGGCGCCGAGGCGCATGCGGCCCGGCACGGCGGCGGGGGGTGCCGGCGATGTCACGGGCGTGCTCACGCGAACATCCGCTCCACCTTGCTCACCACGGACTTGCCCCGGAGGCCGCTGATGATGCGGGTGAGATGGTTGAGGTCCCACACCTCCACGTCGATGGCCATCTCGGTGAAATCGGGATCGCGGCGCAGCATGCGGACGTTGTCGATGTTGCCGCCGGCCTCGCCGATCTGCTGTGCGATCTGCGCCAGCGAGCCCGGCTCGTTGACAGCCGTCACCGCCAGCCGGGCGGGGAAGCGCTCCGGTGCGTCCGGGTCCACGTCCCAGGTCACGTCGATCCAGCGCTCGTGCTCGTACTCCTTCAGGCGCGGCGAGTGAATCTGGAAAATGCGGATGCCCTCGCCCTCCGTCAGCACACCGACGATGCGGTCGCCGGGCACCGCGCCGCCCTCCTCGAAGGTGACGGGCACGTCGTTGCGCACGCCGCGGATGGGCACATGCTGCGGGTGCTTGCCGTCCTTGACCGCCCCGTTGCCGGGCGCGCTCGGCGCGCCACTTGGTGCGCTGCTCGGTGCGCTCCCGGGCCAGCGGAACTTGAGCCCGAGACCCTTGGCGATGTTGAACCACCCTTCCTCGCCGTGGCCGCGCTGGCGCGCCGGCTTGGGACGGGCGATCGGGCCCGGGATCTCGGCGTCCGGCACCGCCGCGCGAAGGACATCGCTCGTGGGCAGTTCGCCGCGCCCGACCGCAGCGAACACCTCGTCGAGCGACTTCTGGGTGAGCCGGCGCAGCCCCTTCTCGATCTTCTCGTCGGAATACTCCTGGCCCACCCGCTCGAAGGCCCCTTCGACGAGGTGCCGCCCGAGCCCGGAATACTGCCGCCGCAGTGCGTCGCGCGCCGCCCGGCGGATGGACGAGCGCGCCTTGCCGGTCACGGCGATGCGCTCCCAGGCGGCAGGCGGGGTATGACCCTTGGCGGTGAGGATCTCCACCTCGTCGCCGTTTCTCAGCTGGGTCGTGAGCGGCATCTGCCGGCCGTTGATCACGGCTCCGACGCACGAGTTGCCGATGTCCGTGTGCACCGCATAGGCGAAATCGATGGGAGTCGCGCCGCGCGGCATGGCGATCAGGCGGCCCTTGGGGGTGAAGCAGAACACCTGGTCGTGGAACAGCTCCAGCTTGGTGTGCTCCAGGAACTCCTCGGGGTTGTCGCCTTCGAGCAGCGTCTCCACCAGGCGCCGCAGCCAGATGTAGGGGCTTTCCTTGGCCGCGCCGTTGAGGCCGGCCGGGCCTCCCCCCGCATCCCCATCCTTGTAGAGAGCGTGCGCCGCCACGCCGTACTCGGCGATGCTGTGCATCTCCTCGGTTCGGATCTGCAGCTCAACGCGCTGGTGGCGGGGGCCGACGATGGTGGTGTGGATCGACTGGTAGTTGTTCTGCTTGGGCGTCGAGATGTAGTCCTTGAACCGTCCGGGCACCGCGCGCCAGGCCGAGTGGATCACGCCGAGCGCGCGATAGCAGGCGTCCACGCTACCCACCACCACGCGGAAGCCGTAGATGTCGGACAGCTGCTCCAGCGAGATCTGGCGGTTCTCCATCTTGCGCCAGATGGAGAAGGCTTTCTTTTCCCGGCCGTGGACCTGGGCTTCCAGGCCGGCCCCGGCGAGCCTGGCTTCGAGCACGCCGACGATGTCCTCGACCAGACCCGTGTTGCGCACGTGGATGTCGGCGAGCTTGTCCACCACCGCTTGGTACTGCTCGGGATAGCCCCACTTGAAGGCCAGCGCCTCCAACTCCTCGCGCATGCCCTGCATGCCCATGCGGCCCGCCAGGGGCGCGTAGATCTCCAGTGTCTCGTCGGAGATGCGGCGCCGGCTCTCGGGCTTCTTGTGCGCGAGCGTGCGCATGTTGTGGAGGCGGTCGGCCAGCTTGATGAGCAGGACGCGGATGTCGCTGGAGATGGCGACCAGCAGCTTGCGAAAATTCTCCGCCTGCTCGGCCTTCTTGGTGACGAGGTCGAGCTTCTTGATCTTGGTCAGGCCGTCGACCAGATCGCCGATCTCCTTGCCGAACTTCTCGTCGATCTCCTCGCGGGTGACCTCGGTGTCCTCGATCACGTCGTGCAGCAGCGCCGCCGTGATGGTGGCATCGTCCAGCTTGAGGTCGGTGAGGATTGCCGCCACTTCGAGCGGGTGGGAGAAATACGGGTCTCCGGAGGCGCGCTTCTGGTTGCCGTGCGCCTTCATCGCATAAACGTAGGCGCGGTTGAGCAGCGCTTCGCTCGCGCTCGGATCGTACCTGAGAACGCGCTCCACAAGCTCGTACTGCCGCATCATGGCACGCTCTCAGGTTGCGCTGTGGACGGCTCCCGGTTCCTTATCGCGATGCCCCAAACGATGTCCCGCCGGCGATTTGAGCGCGGCCTTGAGCGTCAGCCCCGTCCGGAGCCGCTGCCGCCGTTGGCGGACGGCTCCGTCGGGGTCAGGCTCTCCATGCCCCGCAGGAGCTGCTCTTCCGTCATGACATCGACCTGGGTATCGCTGGTCTGGTCGTCGCGGCCGAGCACCGGCCGGCGCTCGTGAGGCAGCTGCGGCGCCGCCGCCTTCTCGGGCTCGTCGACCTCGACGTTCTTCTGGATCGAATGGATGAGGCTCTCGCGCAGGTCGTCCGGCGGGATGGTCTTGTCGGCGATTTCGCGCAGCGCGATCACCGGGTTCTTGTCGTTCTCGGGCTCGACCGTGATATGCGAGCCGCTGGCGATTGAGCGCGCCCGGTGGGCAGACAGGAGCACCAGCTCGAACCTGTTGGGAACCTTGTCGACACAATCCTCGACAGTGACACGCGCCATGCGGCGGACCCCTCTCAGCGTTATATGCGCTCAATAGACGAAACACCCGCGGAACACCGTTCCCCGAGCTCGCGTCAGCGCGCGGCCTTGTCGCACGCGCGAAAAGGAAAATCAAGGGCTCGGCGGACACGCTCTATGGCCCCCGACCGAGCCTCGGGCGGAAGCTTTGACAGCAACGTCCTGGCCCGGCGACCCAGCACCGGGTGCGACCATGTGGGGGCTACCTCCATCAGCGGCACCAGCACGAAGACACGGGTATGGAGCAGCGGGTGCGGCAGGATGAGGCGCCCGCGCACGCGTCGCCCGCCCGGCCAGTTGAGGCGCCGGCCTCCGAAGTCGAGGAGGTCGATGTCGAGGGGCCGCGCCCGCATGGGCGGGGTCTGTCGGCGGCCGGCCCTCCGCTCCAGCCGCTTGGCGAGCCGCAGCAGGCCGGCGGGGCCGGCGCTGGCCCTGGCAACGATCACGGCGTTAAGATATTGTGGCTGGCGTCCGACTCCGACGGGGGCAGTCTTATACAAGTGTGAACCGGCGACGATTTGCACCCCGGCGCTTTCCAGTTCGCGGCAGGCGCGGGCCAGGGTGTCGCGGGGAGCGCCCCAGGGGCCGGGGATGTTGCCGCCGAGCCCCAGCAGGAGGTACTCACCGCGACTTGTCGAAGATTTTACCAAGCCCCCGCAGCTCCTTGCCGATTTCCTGACGCAAGCGCCGGCACATCTGCTATGTTGTCGGCGCAGGCGATTCCCGCTTGGCAACTCTGGAAATGCGAATTAACTGAAGCACGAAGCACCGAACCACTCAACCGGCTGGAGGCAGCGGGCACCTCGGCCATATTGCTATTCGAGGCACCCCCGCTATGCATTTTTATCCGACAGAGCGTATTGCCCTGTTCATCGACGGAGCCAACCTCTACGCCACTGCCAAAGCCC
>DATBKR010000134.1:0-15150 GCA_036555805.1 Hyphomicrobiaceae bacterium
CGAGCGGGTCGCTTGCGAGCTGCGCGAGGTAGGCAGCGGGCTGATGCTGCGTGCCTCCCACGACGGTTACGCCACCCGCTACGGGCTGGTCCATGTCCGCGTCCTCCTCCTTGCCCCCAACGGGGAAAGCCTTGACGGCGAGGACACCTTGGAGGGCGCCAAGGGCGACCTGCGCCTTACCCACGACCTGCCGGTGGCGGTGCACTTCCACCTCCCCCCGCACGCCGGCGCCCGGTACGGGGCGGCACAGGGCACGGCCGAGCTGACCCTGCGCAACGGCGAGCGCTGGCGTCTGCTGGCGGCTGGCGCCGCCCTCACCATCGAAACCGGCACGTACTTTGCGGAGGTGCTGGGCCCTCTTCAGGCCCAGCAGGTCGTCCTGCGCACCGTCTGCTACGGCGCGGCCACCGTGCGCTGGCGCCTGGAGCGCGCGTAGGGGGAGGGCGCTAGGGGTCTGACCCCTCGCGTCTACGCTCGTGCAGAGCTCGTGGGCTCGGAAGCGAGGGGTCTGACCCCGGAATTGGCAGGTCCCGCGTTATGATTCCGCGGGAAAGCGTGCTAACGGGCCTGGCTCGGCGGGACGCCGAGGCACGCGAAGCGAGGCTTCTCCCATGGCCGAAGGAACGATCCGGCGCACGCTGATCTCGGTCTCGGACAAGACCGGGCTCGTCGAGTTTGCCAGGGCCCTCAGCGGGTTGGGCGTGGAGCTCCTCTCCACCGGCGGCACGGCCAGGCTGCTGCGAGAGGCCGGGCTGGCGGTGAAGGACGTGGCCGACCACACGGGCTTCCCCGAGATGATGGGCGGCCGCCTCAAGACGCTGCACCCCAAGGTGCACGGCGGCCTGCTCGCCATCCGCGGCAATCCCGACCACGATGCGGCGACCGTGGCCCACGGCATCGCACCCATCGACCTGCTGGTCGTCAACCTCTACCCGTTCGAGGCGACGGTGGCGCAGGGCGCGCCGCTCGACGACTGCATCGAGAACATCGACATCGGCGGCCCGACCATGATCCGCGCCGGCGCCAAGAACCACGCCGCCGTCACCGTAATCGTGGACCCGGACGACTACGGCCGGGTGCTGGATGCCATGCGCCAGAATGGCGGAGCGACCACGCTGGAACTGCGCAAGGCGCTCGCGGCCAAAGCCTACGCGCGCACCGCCGCCTATGACGCGGCCATCGGGGGCTGGTTCGCCGACGAGCTCGGCGAGCGCGCTCCCCGCTGGCGCACCATCGCCGGCCAGCTTGGCCAGGACCTGCGCTACGGCGAGAACCCGCACCAATGGGCGGCCCTCTATCGCACGGGCGAGCGGCGCCCCGGCGTTGCCACCGCGGTCCAGCACCAGGGCAAGGAGCTGTCCTACAACAATCTCAACGACACCGACGCCGCCTTCGAGCTGGTGGCCGAGTTCGACCCCAATGCATCACCCGCCGTGGCCATCATCAAGCACGCCAATCCGTGCGGCGTGGCCCTCGGCGCCACCCTGGCCGAGGCCTACCGCAAGGCGCTGCGCTGCGACCCCGTGAGCGCGTTCGGCGGCATCGTCGCCCTCAACGGCACCATCGACGCCGCCGCCGCCCGGGAGATCAGCGCCATCTTCACCGAGGTGGTGATCGCCCCCGACGCAACCGACGAGGCCAAGGCCGTGTTCGCCGAAAAGAGGGCCCTGCGCCTCCTCACCGCTGGCGGCCTGCCCGACCCGCGCGCCGCCGGCTGGGCCTTCCGCTCGCTCGCGGGCGGCTTCCTCGTGCAGTCGCGCGACAACGCCGCCGTGGACGACATGGCGCTGAAGGTGGTGACGAAGCGTGCGCCGACGCCCCAGGAGCTGGCCGACCTGAGGTTCGCCTTCAAGGTCGCCAAGCACGTGAAGTCGAACGCCATCGTCTACGCCAGAGACGGCGCCACGGTGGGCATCGGCGCCGGCCAGATGAGCCGCGTTGACAGCGCTCGCGTCGCCGCCGTCAAGGCGGCCGAGGCTGCGCGCGCGGCGGGCGCGTCCGAGCCGCTGACCAGAGGTTCGGTGGTCGCCTCGGACGCCTACTTCCCCTTCGCCGACGGCCTCCTCGCCGCCGCCGAGGCCGGCGCCACCGCCGCGATCCAGCCCGGCGGCTCCGTGCGCGACGCTGAGGTGATCGAGGCCGCCAACGCCGCCGGCCTCGCCATGGTCTTCACCGCCACCCGCCACTTCCGGCATTGACCTCCCTCTCCCCGCGCATCGCCAGCCTCTGCGCGCACTCCGACAGCGCGGGGAGAGGGCCGGGGTGAGGCGCGGGGGCACACTCCGAGCGCAGAGTCTCTGGCTGCCCCTCACCCTAACCCTCTCCCCGCAAGCGGGGAGAGGGAATGCTCGGTTCGCCGCGGCCCGCCGCATCTCAATCGCTCGCAGCTGCGAGGTCGTTGAGGGCGCCGGCCGCCACCACCAGGCGGGACAGGGTCAGGGCACCCTCGCCCGCCGCCTCGTGGGTGGTGCGCAGCGCGCGTTCGAACCGCTCGCCTTGCCCTGCGAGCCAGGCCGAGCTGCCGCCCGCCCGGATGGCCGCGCGGGTGAACGAGACCTGCGCCGCCGCCAGCTGCGCCAGGGCCCGGTTGATGGCCTGCCGCTCGTAGGGGTCGGCCGTGGCGACGCTCCCGCCGCGACGGCTCAGCTCGTCGATCAGCAGCCGCGCACCGACGTCGAAATAGACGCGCGCGGCCTCCGGCACCGCCTGGCCCGTGGTCCGCGCAATCTCGGTCACGGCCGGCGCCTGCGCCACGACGCCGAGACGCGCCACGTCAGCCGCCAGGTCAGATGGCACCCCGCGCCGGCCGAACCCGGCCGCCGCCTGCGCCAGCTCGGCCTTGCGGGCCTGCGGGAGCACCCTCTCCAGCGCCCCCACCAGCGCGGCAACGCCGGCCTTGTTGTGCGCGATGGTGCCGGCGAGGTCGCGCCCGGCGGCGCCGTCGCGCAGAAACCACAGCGTCGCGGCGTTCACCAGTTCCTGCGTTGCGGCGTAGAGCGCGAGCTGCGTCTCGCCGTCCACCTTGCCGTCGAGCGCATCGATCCGCTGCCACAGCCTCGGCAGGTCGAACACCTCGCGTGCCGCCATGAAGGCGTGCGCCACGTCGGCCGTGCTCCGGCCCGTTTCGGCCCCCAGGCGCACCGCCATCGCCGGCCCGCCGCGGTTGACGACGGCGTTGGTGAGGCCCAGCGCGATGATTTCGCGGCGCAGGCTGTGGCTGTGGATCGCCTCGGGATGGCGCTCGCGCAAGAGCGGCGGGAAGTAGCCCGTGAGCCAGCCGTCCATCTGCGGCTCGTCGGGCACCCGGCTTTCCAGGATATCCTGCTGCAGGGCGATCTTGGCGTAGCTCAGCAGCTCGGCGAGCTCCGGCCGCGTCAGCCCGCGCCCCGCGCGCCCGCGTTCCTGCAGCGCCATCTCCGAGGGCAGCGCCTCCAGCGCGCGGTCGATGAGGCCGCGCGCCTCAAGGCTCCGCATCAGCAGCGCGTAGTCGGGAAGGTCGCGCGCGCTGCGCCGCTCGGCCAGGCTGAGCGCGAGCGACTGCTGGTAGTTGTTGCGCAGCGACGCGGACGCTACGTCGGCGGTCATGTCGGCCAGCAGCGCGCGCCGCGCCTCCTCGCCCAGGGCGCCTGCCCGCGCCGCCGGCTGCAGCGCGATCTTGATGTTCACCTCCTGGTCCGAGGTGTTCACGCCGGCGGAATTGTCAATGAAGTCGGTGTTGATGCGCCCGCCGCGCTCCGCGAACTCGATGCGCGCGCGTTGGGTCACGCCGAGATTGGCGCCCTCGCCGATCACCCTGGCGCCGACCTCCGCGGCCGTCACACGCAGCGCATCGTTGGCGCGGTCGCCCACGTCCTCGTCGCGCTCGCCCGAGGCGCGCACGTAGGTGCCGATGCCGCCGAACCACAGCAGGTCCGCCTTGCATTTCAGGATGGCGCGGATCAGCTCGGCCGGCGTCACGCTGTCCCGATCGAGCCCGAGCAGCGCCTTCATTTCGGCGCTGACCTGGACCGCCTTGAGGGAGCGCGGGAACACCCCGCCGCCCCTGGAGATGCCCGCCCTGTCGTAGTCCTGCCAGCTCGAGCGCGGCAGAGCGAACAGCCGCGCGCGCTCGGCGAAGGCGACGGCAGCATCGGGCTGGGGGTCGATGAAGATGTCGCGATGATCGAAGGCCGCCACCAGCCGGATCTGCTCCGACTGCAGCATGCCGTTGCCGAACACGTCGCCCGACATGTCGCCCACGCCCACCACCCGGTATGGCTGGCGCTGGACGTCCACGTCCATCTCGCGGAAGTGACGCTTCACGCACTCCCAGGCGCCGCGCGCCGTGATGCCCATGGCCTTGTGGTCGTAGCCGGCCGAACCGCCCGAGGCGAACGCGTCTCCGAGCCAGAAGTCGTGCGCGCGCGCGATGTCGTTGGCGATGTCGGAGAACGTGGCGGTGCCCTTGTCGGCGGCCACCACCAGGTAGGCATCGTCGCCGTCGTGGCACACCACGCGCGGCGGCGGCACCACCCTTCCGGCCTCGATGTTGTCGGTGACGTCGAGAAGCGCGGAGATGAAGATGCGGTAGGCGGCAATGCCCTCCTTCTGCACCTCGTCGCGGCTGCCGCGCGCCGGCAGCTGCTTCGGCAGAAACCCTCCCTTGGCACCGGACGGCACGATCACGGCGTTCTTGACTCGCTGCGCCCGCACCAGCCCCAGGATCTCGGTGCGGAAGTCCTGCGCGCGATCCGACCAGCGGATGCCGCCGCGCGCGATCGGCGCAAAGCGCAGGTGCACGCCCTCCACGCGCGGGGAGTAGACCCAGATCTCGCGGAACGGCCGCGGCTGCGGTGCCGCATCCACCGCCGGGCTGTCGAACTTGAAGGCGAGCGCGCCGGGGTCAGACCCCTCGCGCCAGGGCTTCGATATTGCATCGCCGCTGGGAGGCGAGGGGTCTGACCCCTTCACGACCTGATAGAAGTTCGTGCGCACCATGGCGCCGATCAGGTTCAGCACCAGGCGCAGGATGCGATCCTCGTCGAGGCTCGGCACCTCCGCCAGCGCGCCCTCGATGCGGCTGCGGATCGGCGCCTCGGCAGCCCCGCGCGCGCCGGCGTCGAGCGCGCGGTCGGGGTCGAAGCGCAGATGGAACAGCTCCATGAGGTCGCGCGTGACACCCGCGTGGCGGCGGAGCGTCTCTGCGATGTAGCGCGGCCCGAACGGCGCGCCGAGCTGACGCAGGAAGGCGGCCAGCGCCCGCATCGCCGCCACCGAGCGCCAGTCGGCGCCCGCCGACACCACCAGCCGGTTGAAGGTGTCGTTGTCGGCCGCGCCGGCGAACACGGCGTGGAAGCAGGCTTCGAGCCGCGGCGCGTTGATTGCGAGATCGATGGCCGTCCCGTCCGCCGTCTCCAGCAGCATGTCGTGCAGGGTGACGGTGCGCGGGCCGTCCGGGAACCGCGGGTTCAGGAAATAGGTTCGCTCGTCGATGGCGCGAAAACCGAGGTTCTCCAGCAGCGGAACACGCTGCGACAGGCTGATGGGCCCGCCGAAGCGGTAGACGGCGGCATTGAGGCGGGCAGCCGGGGCGCCTGCCTCGCGATAGAACTCGATGGCCACCGGCATGTCCGGCCCGAGCCCTTCGATGCGCCCGATGTCGTAGAGCGCGCGCTCGGCCGGGAACGCCGCCGCGTAGTCGGCCGGGAACGCCGCCCCGTACCGTGCGAGCAGCGCCTCCGCCGCGGCCCCCTGCGCCGCGATCGCTTCCACCAGCCGATCGTCCCAGGTGCGGACGAGGCCGGCGATGCGCTGCTCCAGCTCGGCCGTCTCCACCTGCGGCGTCGCCCCCTCGCTCCGGGCGATGATGAACTGCACGCGGACCAGCGGGCTTTCGGTGAAATACGGGTAGAACGCCGCCAGGCGCCCGCCGTAAGCCTGCTCCAGCGTGGCGACGATACGCTCGCGCACGGCTGAGGTGTAGCGGTCGCGCGGCACGTAGACCAGCGCCGTTACGAACCGGTCGAAGCGGTCGATGCGGGCGAACACGCGCACGAGCGGCCGGATCTCCAGGTCGAGGATGCCTTCGCTCCAGCGCCGCAGCTCGTCGATGTCGATCTGGAACAGCTCGTCGCGCGGGAACGTCTCCAGCACGTTGAGGAGCGCCTTGCCGTCGTGGCTGGCCGCGGGGTAGCCGCTCTGCTGCAGCGCCGTCTCCACCTTGCGACGCAACAGCGGGATGGCGCGCGGCGACGTCGTGTAGGCGTGCGAGGTGAAGAGACCGACGATCTGCACCTCGCCGCCCGCGCTGCCGTCCCCACGCCAGGTCTTGACGGCGATGCAGTCCATGGTGACGCGCCGGTGCACGCGGCTCTGCAGGCTGGACTTGCTGATCAGGAGGGGCGCGGCGGAGCGGGCGGTTTCGCCCGGCAGGGTGTCCACGGCAGGGTCGCGCAGGAGCCCGAGCCCGCTCGATTCGACAATGACGAGCCTCTCCGCCCCCGCAGCGCCGGCAAGCCGATGCTCGCGGGCGCCGAGGAAGGTGAAGTTGTTGTTGGCGAGCCAGTGCAGGAACGCCACCGCCTCGGCAACATCGGCCCGCGCCGTCCGTGGTGCGCTCTTCTCGAGCCGACGGGCGGCGTCCTGGACCAGTCGTCGCATGGGCTGCCAGTCCGCCACCGCTGCGCGCACCTCGTCGAGGATGGCTGAGAGGGTGCCCGCAAGATGGGCCGCGGCAGCCTCCGACAGCCCGGTCGCGAGGAAGATGGCGATGTAGCTCTCCTGCTGCCCGTCGCTCCAGCTCTGGTCGCCCGGACCCAGGATGGCCTGCAGCCGGCCAGCCGGGTCGCGACGCGCGTTGAAGATGGGGTGGAGCAGCTGGCGCACTGCCAGGCCGCGCGCCTGCAACTCGCCCATGGCCGAATCCACCAGGAACGGCATGTCGTCGTTAAGGATCTCGACGACCGCGCCTCGGGCGACGCCGGCGCTTGCAGAGATACTGCGGATACGCAGCTTGTGTTTGGCGTGCGGCTTCTCTGCTATGAACCCAAGCGCCGACAGCGCATTGTCAGCCAGCCACATCGGGGACGCCGCATCGAGTCCGTCAAGCTCGTTGCCATAGAGCAGCGGCACGAGTGTCGCGGCGTTGGACTGCCCGCCCAGTGCTTGCTGCACACTCTGGATCAGGCCCTTCCTTGCATCTGTCGTGAGAGTCATCTTGCGTCCCCTCCTGACCGAGCCTGCAAAGGAGCCAGGGGCGACGGTCCGGCAAAACGTTCAGCGTGGCGCTTTGCGGCGGTTCCGCGACGTATGCCAAATGCGCGCGACCTGCAACTCGGAGTCTGTGAAGCGGTACCACAGCACGAGCCGGGTTCGAGGAATCCAGGTTTCCCAGAGGCCACGATGACCGAGGAAAACGCCGGTAGCCGGGTAAGCAGTTAGAAAGTCGCGCAGGAATGCCTTTACCCGCTCGGACAGCCGCTCTGCGGCGTCCACCGCGCCGCGGTCAATAGGGTAGTCGAGCTGCTCCTGAAGATCGGCTTCGGCCTGCGGGTCGAGAACCCATCGTCTCATGCACGTGACTTCGCGGCAGCAATACGACCGTCGAGTCGGGCGAAAACCTGCTCGCCAGGCAGGCCTTCCCCGCCATCCAGACGGTCGAGTGCCGCGTCGAGAGCCGCCCTGTCGTCATGAGACAAGGTCGAGAACACGGTGGGCCCCAGAAGCGCCTCGGTAAGGGCGGCAATGCCTGCCAGCTGCGCGTCATCCAGCCTTTCGGCGTTGGCCGCGATCTGGGCGATGGTCTCCGCTCTGGTCATGTCAGAAACATAGCACGGATCGCGGTCGGCGCGCACAGGTGCCTTGACAACGCCCGGGCTGGGTCGTTGTTGGGTTTCTTCACGCCAAGGAGGCGACATGGCCGGCAAGCACAGCATCACCGGGCTCAATCTCGGCCGCGACGCCCGTCTCGATCCCGACAACGCCGCCTACTTCGCCAAGTGCGAGGAGAAGCTGGGCTTCGTGCCCAACGTGCTCGCCGCCTACGCCTTCGACAACGCCAAGCTCAGGGCCTTCATCCAGATGGCCGACGAGCTGATGCTGGGCGACAGCGGCCTCTCCAAGGCCGAGCGCGAGATGATCGCGGTGGCGGTGAGCGCGGTGAATCATTGCCACTATTGCCTCACCTCGCACGGCGCCGCCCTGCGGCAGCGGGCGGGCGACCCTGAGCTGGGCGAGCGGGTCGCCCAGAACTGGCGCGCCGCCGCCCTGGAGCCGCGCCACGAGGCCATGCTGGAATTCTGCGCCAAGCTCACCGAGGCGCCCGACAAGATGGGCGAGGCCGACCGCGAGGCCCTGCGCCGCGCCGGCTTCTCCGACCGCGACATCTGGGACATCGCCGCGGTGGCTGGCTTCTACAACATGACCAACCGCATGGCCGCGGCCACCGACATGAAGCCCAATCGGGAATACCACTATCTGGCGCGGGAGCGCACCGAGGGCGGCGGGAAGCTGCCCGCCGGCACACGTCCGGGGGGAACGGCGCCGGCGCCCGCTCCGCCCCCGACGCCCACCCCGGCCTCGAGCCGCCGGCGGCCGAGGCGCGGCGAATAGACCAATAGCCAAGAGCTTGACCTTGAAAGCGCCATCAGGACTCTGCCACACTTGGCGAACACACCCCAGGCGAAGCCGAGGACGCTGATGGACGGGCCGGTGCGGGCGCTACGCAACTCGATCGCCGTTATGAACACCAAGGGCGGGGTCGGCAAATCCACGCTCGTGCTCGCGTTGGCCGAGACGCTGTCGGCGCACTTCCGCAAGAACGTACTGATCATCGATTCGGACTCGCAGGCCAGCATCAGCTCCATGCTGCTCACGGCTGCCAGTCTGCACCGGCTGCAGTCCGAAGGGCTCACCATCGTCGACTTGCTGGTCTCCAGCGTGCTCAACAACGTTGCAGTGGAGTGGCCACGCTTCGTGGTGGGCGGCGTCTCCGACGTGGACGAGGCGCGCACCGTCTACCTGATCCCGAGCGACATGCAGCTCACGCTGTTCGAGCGCGAGGTATCCAAGGAGACCCTGCACGCGCGCCTGCGCAGCAGCATCAGCACGCTGCTGGGTAACGTGCGCGGAGTGTTCGACGTGATCTTCATCGACTGCCCGCCGGGACTCTCGATCCTCACCGAGTCGTGGCTCAGGGAGGCCGACTTCCACTTCTCGCCCACCAAGCCGGATTACATCTCCACGTGCGGGCTCGAGGTGTTCCGCCGCTTCAAGGGCCTCAACCCGGAGATGGGATTTGCCGAGAACCTCGGCGTGTGCATCAACATGAAGGAGGGGCATTCCTCGGTGGATGCGGACTACCATCGCTGGCTCATCAGCAATCCCGAGAACCGCTGCTTCAATCAGACCATCCCGCGCTCCAGCGCGCTCCAGCACGCGGCCCATCTCTCGGCCGTGGAGCGATCCTACGTGGCCAAGTATCCGGGCGACTCGGGCACCGCCATCAAGGCCATCGCCGAGGAGCTTGTCACCCGCCTCGCCGCCGCCAACGGCGGCGCCACGACCCCAAGCGCCGGACCGCCCGCCGGTCCGGCCGCAGCCGCGGCGTCATAAGGCACAATGCGGCGATAGCCGCCTTGTGCCTTGTCGCCGCTACGCCGCCTTATCCTCTTCCGCCTCGTCGGCTGCCAAGCGACGGCCGCGTGCGCTCTTGGCCAGCACCTCGGTGATGCGCTGAACGGCGCCGCGCTCGTCGAGCTTCTCGACCGCCGCGATCTCGCGCGCCATGCGGTCGAGCGCGGCCTCGTAAAGCTGCCGCTCGGAGTAGGACTGCTCGGGCTGACTCTCCGACCGGTAGAGATCGCGCACCACCTCGGCGATGGCGATCAGATCGCCGGAGTTGATCTTGGCCTCGTATTCCTGGGCGCGCCGGCTCCACATGGTGCGCTTGATGCGGGCCCGCCCCTTCAAGGTCTCCATGGCCCTCTTGACCGTCGGCTCCTCGGCCAGCTTGCGCATGCCCACGCTCTCGGACTTGCCCGTGGGTACCCGCAGCGTCATCTTGTCCTTCTCGAAGGTGATGACGAACAACTCCAGCGAGATGCCGGCGATCTCCTGCTCCTCGATGGCGACGATGCGCCCGACGCCGTGCGCCGGATAGACAATCCACTCGTTCACCTTGAAGCCGTGCCGCTGGCTCACGGGCTTTCTGGGGCCGGCGGCCAGCGCCGGGGCAGCAGGTTTCAGGGCAGCCTGGGCCGCGGACTGCGGGACTCCTGTGGCCTGCGACTTCGCCGGCACCGATGCCGGAGCGATGATCCTCTGGTTTGCCGCCTTGGCCACTGCCGCCGGCATCGCGCGCGCCCCTGCGGCCGGGGGGATAGGACGGGCAGGTGGCGGCATCGGCGCCGACTTCTTGACCTCCTTGCCCAGCGTCGGGGCAGCGGACCTGGCAGCCGGCTCGTGCATCGGCGAAGCGTGGACCTTCGCGGGTTGCGCGTGCTTAGTCTGCTGCTGCTTGGCAGCGGGCTCCTTGGCCGGCGCCTTAGGCGCATGCACCTTGGCGGAAGCCTTGGCTGCGGCGTGCACCGCCTTCGCGAAGGGCTGCGACTTTGCTCCAGCGCGCTTCGCCGTCGGCTTGGCGTGCGCCTTGGCCGTGGCAGCCTTGGCGGCGGGCCCCTTGGCCTTTATTGTCTCGTGCTTCGACTTGGCGGCCTTGGCACCGACGGCCGGGTGCGCGTCTTTGCGCTCGGTGGGCTTCTTGCTTGCCTTCTTACTCCCAACCTTGGTCGGGGCCATTTTTTGTGCCATGTCGTTCTCACTCTACATTCGCGGGCGGATCCCGCAGTCCTTGGCCGAAGTCGGCCGGAGTCGGAACAGCCGACCCAAGGCCGACGCCCCCACTGCTGGCGTCGCCGGCAGGAGGCCGCTGCGGCTACCCGCCTGCTAGCACTTAGACTTTGGCTGCCCCACGCGCCGTCCGCGTATTGCGCCTCCCCCCAGGCACGTCGCACGTCTTTGCGCGCAGTGGGAAAATCGCCTCAGTTGCGACCGTATGTTCCAGACTTGTTCGCGTCACAATCCACTCACGACAACCATAACATAATTTTCATTGCCCTAGAAGCCGGGTGTGGCCATTTCGCAGCCCGCAATAGAAGAAATGCTTAAGTGCGTCAGATGAAGTGCATCAGTAATTTGTACAACTATTGCGAGCATAGCTGGAATGTAGTTGGCGCGGCGGCAGCTAGTCTCCGGACCCAGGCTCCGGTGTGAAATACTTGTCGAACTTATCTATTTCGTCGCGAAACGCATCCGCGTCGGGCAGCGAGGGCTTCTTGGAAGTTATATTAGGCCACTTCTCTGAATACTCGCGGTTGAGGGTCAACCACTTGTCCATGCCTTTCTGAGTATCGGGTTTTATTGCATCGACCGGGCATTCCGGCTCGCACACCCCGCAATCGATGCACTCGTCAGGATGAATCACGAGCATGTTGGCGCCCTCGTAGAAGCAATCGACCGGGCACACCTCGACGCAATCGGTGTATTTGCACTTGATGCATTTATCGTTAACGATGTAGGTCATGCCTGTCTCAGCCCAAGGCCCTTGCGGTCGCTGCGGGTATCGAGGGGCCCTCGTGTTGCCATAGATTGGGCTCGCGCCGCAAGGCACAAGTGGCGGGCCCGAGGTGGCCCCGGGCGGGCCTCAGGCGGGCCCCGGTGGACCCCGGGCGGGCCCTGAGGCGGCATCAGCCCTCGTTGGCCCGCTTCGCGCGGCCGGCGCCCTCAATTAGTCGGTAGAGCAGGCAGGCCTCCTGCGGCGGGCCGCGGCGCTCCCCCAGGGCCCGCACCTCCAGCACGCGCACCGCCCCGCGCAGGGCGATGGTGAGCACGTCACCCTCCCGCAGCGGGTGGCTCGGCTTAACCACGCGCACCCGGTTCACGCGCACCCTCCCGCTCTCAACAAGCTGGGCCGCCGAAGTCCGGGATTTGATGACGCGGGCGAACCAGAGCCACTTGTCGAGTCGTTGCTGGGGCGCGTTCACGGGGTCAGACCCCTTCGCTTCCACGGTTATGTTGCTCTACTGAGCGCAGAGGCGAGGGGTCTGACCCCGGTTTCTGACCGCTGTTCGGTTCATTCCTGGCTCTGCTTCTCCAACGCGGCCTTGAGCGAGCTCAGCGCCGCGAACGGCGAATCGGGGTCGATCCCGGCCTTGGGGGCCGGCGAGGCCGAATGGCGGAACGGCCGCTGCCGCTCGTCACGGCTCTCCCGGCGTCCGCCGCCAGGGCCTGAGCGGCGCTCGTGTCGGTCGCGCCGCTCAGGCCGGTGATGACGACCCTCCTTGCCCCGGCGCAGATGCGCGTCGTCCTTGCCGGGCGACTCCGAGGTCGTGGCGCGCCGCCGCCCGCGGTCGCGGTGGCGGCCCTGGCGCCGGGGCCGCCAGACCTCGTCAAGCTTGAGGTCCGCCGCCGGCTTCTCGTGCGCCGGCGCCGGCGCGGCTGCGGCAACGGCTTCGTCCGGGGCCGCCCCCGCGGCCGTGTCGGGGACCGGTTGGCTCGCGTCCGAGGCATCGCCCGCGCCCGGCTCGGCTGCCGTGGCCGGTTCGGTCGCCGCGATCGCCGCGGCGGCTGGCGCCCCGCTCGGCGCGCTCGGGGGCGCTTCCGCTGCCGGCTTCTCCTCGGCTCGTTCGGGCCGCGCCTGTGGAATCCGCTCCAGCCGGAAGCCCAGCTTCTGCAGGATCTCGCCCACGTCGGAGGACGAGCACCCCAGGATCGACATCATGTCCGGCGTCACCCGGAAGCCGCCGTCGCCCGTCGCCCCCTTGGGCGGGGGACTGGTGCTGGCGGGATCGGGCCGCCAGGCCACCAGCGGCCGGATTTGATCCGCGAGCCGCTCCAGGATGTCGATCCTCACCGCCCGCGTCCCGCACGGGTGGAACCCCGCCATCCGGTAGTAGGCGTCGGGCAGCGCCGGATCGACGGGCATCGAGGTGAGGCCGGGACGCGGCAGCGTGGGCGGATTGGCCGGGTCGAGGCCGCTCTGCGTCCCATGCTTGAGCAGCCACAGCGTAAATGCCAGCTCCACGGCTGCCGGCTTCAAGAGCGCCGGGAAGTAGATGTTGAAGGCCCCGAAGCGGACGCCGTAGCTGCGCAGCTGCGCTCGCGCCGGCTGGTCGAGCGCGCGCACCTCGTCTGCCACGGCCTCGCGGCGCAGCACACCCAGGCCCTCGCTCAGCCGGAAGGCGACCCCGCGCGCCAGGCCCGCAAGGTCCTTGGCGGCGGCGATCTCCGCGAGCGGCTTGAGCTTCTCGCCGACAGCCTCGGCCACCCAGCCGTTGAGTCGCTCCTGCACCTTGTCCCTGTCGGCGGCGCTCATGGACTCGTCGGCGGCCAGCACCGCGATCGGCTTGAGCAGGTCGTCACCCGCTTCCAGGTGGCCGATCTCCTCGTCGCGCCACAGGATGCGGCCGCGCCGGGACAGCTTGAGCGCGTCGTTCTTGGCCGCCGCTACCCGGCGCGCCCGCATTGCCAGCTCCTTGGCCAATACGTGCGTGGCCGCGGTGCGGGCCGCCTTGCCGTGGATGCCCTCGGCCTGGGTGTCCGGGAAGAACCGGAAGCCCTGCAGGCGGCCGACGTAGTGGTTGGCCACCTGCACGGCGCCGTCCTGGGCAATCTCCGCGACCAGTTCGTCCTTGTCCTTTAGACCGCGCATCAGCGCGCTGGTGCGCCGATCGATGAAGCGCTGGGTCAGGCACTCGTGCAGCGCATCCGAGAGCGCGTCCTCGATCGCCCGCGTGCGCCCTTGCCAGTGCTCGGGATCGTCGAGCCAGTCGGCGCGGTTGGACACGAACGTCCACGTGCGGATGTGAGCAATGCGCGTGGCGAGAGTGTCGATGTCACCGTCGGTGCGGTCGGCGAACGCCACCTGGTTGGCGAACCAGTCGACCGGAATGCGCCCGCTCGGCCCCATCAGGAACTTGTAGAGCGTGCCCACCAGCTCGGCGTGGTCCTGCGAGGAGATCTTGCGGTAGTCGGGCACTTGGCACACGTCCCAGAGCCGCGCCACCGCCTCGGGCGTGCTGGCCATGCCCGCCATGGCCGGGTCTGCACCCACATTTTCCAGCGCGATGGTGTCATCCGCCATGCGCGCCCGCGCCAGGCGCGGCTCGTCCGGCATTCGCCGCAGACTGTCGCGCAGGCGGTCCAGCGAGGAGAAGTCGAGGTCGCGGCTGCGCCACTGCAGCGACTTCACGCTGTCGAAGCTGTGCGTCTCCAGGCGTTCGACGATATCCGTCGTGAAGGGCTGCACCGTCCCCGTCACACCGAATGTGCCGTCGTTCATATGGCGCCCGGCGCGCCCGGCGATCTGCGCCAGCTCGGCGGCCGTCAGCTCGCGGTGCACCTGACCGTCGAACTTGCGCACGCCGGCAAACGCCACGTGATCGACATCGAGGTTGAGACCCATGCCGATGGCATCGGTGGCGACCAGGAAGTCCACGTCGCCGGACTGGTACAGCGCCACCTGGGCGTTGCGCGTGCGCGGACTGAGCGCGCCCAGCACGACGGCGGCGCCGCCGCGCTGGCGCCGCATCAGCTCGGCGATGGCGTAGACCTCGGACGCCGAGAACGCCACCACCGCCGACCGGCCCGGCAGGCGCGTGATCTTCTTCTCGCCCGCATAAGCGAGCTTCGACAGCCGCGGGCGGGAGATGAAATTGGCGCCGGGGATGAGGTCGGCGATCGCCTGGCGCATGGTCTGGGCGCCGAGCAGCAACGTCTCCTCGCGCCCGCGCGCGTGCAGCAGGCGGTCTGTGAACACGTGCCCGCGCTCGGGGTCGGCGGCGAGTTGCACCTCGTCGATGGCGAGGAAGTCCACGTCCACCTCGCGCGGCATCGCCTCGACGGTGCACACGTAGTAGCGCGGCCGCTCCGGCTTGATCTTCTCCTCGCCGGTGACCAGCGCCACCGCCTCGGCGCCGACGCGGGCGACGATCTTGTCGTAGACCTCGCGCGCCAGCAGGCGCAGCGGCAGGCCGATCAGACCCGATTGATGCCCCAGCATGCGCTCGATCGCCAGGTGCGTCTTGCCCGTGTTGGTGGGGCCGAGCACGGCGGTCACGTTGCGGATGCGGTGTCCGAGATGGCGGCTCATTGGCGGGCCCCTTGGGATCGTCA
>DATBKR010000135.1:0-2427 GCA_036555805.1 Hyphomicrobiaceae bacterium
CTCCGAGACCCCGCGCGGCATGGTGGAAAGGTCTATCCAAGCGCCGGGCGGCCGTCGGAGACGACCGAGCAGGGCGTTCTTCGTGCCCCTCGCGATAAGGTCAGAGGCCACCGGGCGCGAGCCGGGACGCCCTGCTCCTCCCTCACACAAAACCTCGGGCGAAGGTTCGCCGCGAGGCTATCGGTGCCGCCGCTGGGCCGGTCGGACCCCTCCGCAAGGCATACCGAGACGAGGCGCAAGGTTTCTACCAGGGTCTTGTCGCAGCAGAGAGGGACGGCCTGCGGCCGAACATGCGCCGGGAGCGCCAGCGGTGGTTGCGCCAGATGGCGTAGCCGAAACTGGTGAGGGCCATGGCGAATGTGCTGAGCGCGACGTACACGGCGGGCATCAGGCGGTGCGTGCGACCGGCAATGAGGGCGCCGGCAGCGACGCCGATGGCCGCCGCGAAAAACAGCGCGGTGGCGATCTCGCGCGGCAGCTCCAGCAGTGTGCCCACGGCGGCGCTCCTTGGGGTGTGGCGGCTACGCGCAGACCGCATGGCCAAAGATTATACGTGATTCTGGGTACCATCCCGGAATTGCATGAAGCAAAGGTTGTCGTCCCGGAATTGGGCGATAGCCCAATATGCCCGACAACTCCGCAGTCTGCCGCAGGAACGGCCGCCCGGTCACGACCGCAGCAGGCGGGCCAGCAGGGCGCGGAGGCGCGCCCGCAGGGCCGCCAGAAGCAGAGACAAGGCGCTGAGCTGGAGTTGCGCCGGACGTGGGAGAACGCCCAAGGGGGCGCAGAGCCGCAGATCGAGATTCTGCGCGAAGGTGTCGCCGAGGCTCTGGGCGAGTTCGCGCGCCAGCGTCGAGCGACCGAGCTGGGCGAGGAGACCCGTCAGGGAATAGGCCATCGCCAGGTCGACCCGCGTCGCCTCGCCCGCGGCGGCACCGGCGCAGGCGGTGAGGCGATATTCGATGCTGCCCGAGACGCGCGAGCCGCTGCCGCGGTCGGCGGCGCGTCCTTCGATGCGCTGGAAATACTCGGACGGGCTCCGCGTGAGTGTGCCCTCGCCCGCAAAGCCGGCGACGATGGGCCCTATCCTCACATCGATGCGGCCGGCAATCCTGCCGTCCTGCGGCGGGCCGTCGAGCCGGGCGCCGGGGATGCATTGGGCAACGGCCTCCGGATCGGACATCAGCGCCCAGACGGCCGCGCGCGGGTGCTCCAGCACGAAGGACTGGGCGATCCGGACCGCGCCGTCCGCCTCCTCGACCGCGCCGACGGCCACACGCACCGGCGGGCGGGACGGCCGAGCGGCTGGCGCCGAACCGAGGTCGGCGATCTCCGGCCGGGGCCGCGGCCCGGGGTCTGCGCGCATCCCCGCGACAGGGCCAGGCGCGGGTCCGAGCCACCGGACGGGGTCAGGCCCCTGGCCTCCAGCGTTCGCGTTGTCCGAGGCGCCTTCGCCAGGGGCCTGATCCCGGTCCTCCGCCATCACGCGCGCGATGGCATCGACGATGCCCTGATAGCCGGTGCAGCGGCACAGATTGCCGCTCATCTCGTGGCGGATCTCCGGACGCGAGAGGCCGCCCTTGCGGCGCACGAGGTCGCGGGCGGCGATCAGCATGCCGGGCGTGCAGTAGCCGCATTGCAACGCGTGCGCCTCCGTGAAGGCACGGCGCAGACGCACCATCAGCGGGTCGTCGTCAAAGCCCTCGATGGTGCGCACATGAGCACCGTCGCAAGCCACCGTATAGGTGATGCACGAACGGGCGATCTCGCCCTCGATCTCCACCGTACAGGCGCCGCAGATGCCGTGCTCGCAGCCGAGATGCGTGCCCGTCAGCAGCAGCTGCTCGCGCAGGAAATCGGCGAGGCTCGTGCGCGGCGCCACCTCCGCCTGCACCGGCCGGCCGTTCACGGTGAGCGCGATCCTCATGCGGCGCAGGCCTCGTCGTGGGCGCGCTTCAGGGCGACCGCCTGGAGCCTCAGCTCGTAGCCATCCCCGACGAAGCGCACCAGATTCAAGAGGGTCTGCGCCTCATCTATCGTCATGGCCGCCCTTGGGCCCGCCGGTGTCCGCATCTCCATGACAAGCGGCCGTCCCCCAGTGGCGCCTGCGACTGCATGCAGGAGCAAAATATCCGGATCGCGCACAACTACGCTGATCGCGTCGGCAAACTCACCGGCCCTACGGCAGATCTTGTGGAAGCCGAAACGGGCGCGCGGTGAGAATCGCGGGATTCGAATGCCGGTAATCAGCTCTCCGGGTGCCAGCTCGGTCGTCATGGCACTGCGCACGAAGGCTCGTAACGATGCGCGGCGCGTGCCGGCGGGGCCCGCGATGACAGCCTCGGCGCGGAGCGCCGTCAGGCACGCGAGCCAGTCGGCCGACGGGTCGGCGTGGGCGAGGCTGCCGCCGATGGTGCCGCGCGTGCG
>DATBKR010000136.1:0-1656 GCA_036555805.1 Hyphomicrobiaceae bacterium
GTGGAAAGAGCAGGTCATGGCGCTGACCGACGGCTGGGGCGTCGACGTCGCGGTCGAAGCGGTCGGGGTTCCGCAGACGTTCCAGATGTGCACCGAGATCGTCCGGCCCGGCGGGCGCGTGGCCAACATCGGTGTGCACGGAAAGCCGGTGGACCTGCAGCTGCAGAACCTCTGGATTCACAACATCTCGATCTCGATGGGGCTGGTCAACGCGAACACGACGCCGATGCTGCTCAAGCTGGTTGCCAGCGGCAAACTGAACGTCGACAACTTCGCGACGCACCACTTCCAGCTGGACGAGATGCTGGACGCCTACGACACGTTTGGCCGGGCCGCGGAGACGAGGGCGCTGAAGGTCGTCATCGACCGCTAGCTGTAGAACCCAGCCAGGTTGTTCAGCTCCTGGAGGCGAGTGATGGGTGGCTTGTGGCCGAGTGAGCCGTGTGGGCGGCGATGGTTGTAGGTCCACAGCCAGCCGTCAAGCGCTCGGGTGCGTTCGCGGCTTGAGGCGTAGATGGCGCCGTAGGCCCAGCCGGCCAGGAGGGTGCGGATGAAGCGTTCGGCCTTGCCGTTGGTGCGTGGCCGGTAGGGGCGGGTGCGCAAATGGCGGATGCCCAGCGCGCGGCAGGCGAAGGCGTGGATGGTCGAGCGGTAGCAGGCGCCGTTGTCGGACATGACCGCGTGGACGGTGATGCCGTGGCTGGCGTAGAAGGCGACCGCGCGCTGCAGGAAGCCGACGGCGGTGGTGGCCTTCTCGTCGCCCAGGACCTCGGCGTAGGCCAAGCGGGTGGTGTCGTCGACGCACACGTGCACGTACTCCCAGCCGACCTGGCGGCGATCGCGGCCGGCGGCGTCGCGCTTGCGGGGACCGCGCTGCAGCCGGCGGTTGGCGTGGATGCGGTGCCCCGCCCCCCACTGCGGGATCCGCGCGAGCTTCTTGACATCGACGTGCAACAGCTCGCCGGGATGGCGGCGCTCGTAGCGGTTGGGCGGCTCGGGTGGCTCCAGACGGCTGCGCTTGCCCAGCCCGACGCGCAACAGCACCGCCGATACCGTCGACAGCGCCATCCCCAGGCAGAAGGCGATCTCGGCGCCGGTCATCCGCAGCTTGCGCAGCAAGACGATGACCTCGACGAGCTCGTCGGGCGTGCGATGCGGAATCGAGTCGGGCGCCGAGGATCGGTCCAGCAGCCCGGCCGGGCCCTCGGCCAGGTAGCGCTTGATCCACTTCGAGCAGGTGCGGGCGCTCACGCCGGCGGCCGCGGCCGCCTGCGTGACCGACCACCCCTGCTCGACCACCCGCACCACCATCGTCAGGCGGCCCTTCGGGCCGAGCGGCGCGTTAGCGTGAACCTTCATCCGGTGTCCTCCTTGGGACTGATCGCTTGGCAGCTCTCAGCCTCCAAGGGGCACCGGATGGCTCTACCTCACCGGCAGAACAACGTGGTCAGGAACTACAACTAGCGGCCGGGCCCGAGCTCGCGCCAAGCGTTGCGTGCCACTGCGACCACGGCAACCAGGATCACCCAGATCGGCCAGAACGAGCCGCTGGCGCCGGCCGCCGCCCAGATCCCGACGCAGAGCAGGCAGGTGATGGCGGCCGCACCGGCGCGGTGGGCGACCCGCGCCCGCGCGAGCTCGCGCTGCTGCTTGGAC
>DATBKR010000137.1:0-20418 GCA_036555805.1 Hyphomicrobiaceae bacterium
GATGAGCGGCAGCTTCGCCTCCTCGAATACCGGGCACATGGCCATGGTGTCGCCGGTGGTGGAGCCGCCCACCTGGGCGATCACCTTGTCCTCCTCGATCAGGCGCGTGGCGAACTGCTTGGCCTTGGCGGCCTCGCCGCCGGAGTCGTAGATCACGAGCTCCACTTGCTTGCCCAGCACGCCGCCCTTGGCGTTGATCTGCGCGGCCAGCATCTTGAGCGTCTTGGCCTCCGGGTCGCCCAGAAACGAGGCAGGCCCCGTCACCGATAGCACCGCGCCGATGCGGATCTTGTCCTGCGCCGGCGCGGCGCCCGGCAGGGTCACGGCGAGCGCGCCGGCCAGAGCGATGCCGAGAGCGATGCGTCTTGAAAGCATGGCGTGCGACCTCCCTATCGCGTCTATCAATCGCGGCGCCGTTGTCCGGCGCTCGCTGCCCCTTCATGGTGGCCGTCAGGCTCCTGGAAAGTCCGTGCCGAGACTCGACCGGAGCATGGCCTGCCCATCGAATTTATAGATTGACCGACTGGACGGTCAAATGTGAAAATTTGCCCGGCTGCGGAATGATGGCGGGGTCAGACCCCTCGCGTCAACGTTCGCGATTTTTACGGGGGTGGAGGCGAGGGGTCTGACCCCGTGAATCCAGAGGGTCTGACACCTCGGGAGGAGGGCAATGGCAGGCGACACCATTCTCGTCGAGGACAGCGGCGGCGTGCGCACGATCACGCTCAACCGCCCGGACAAGCTCAACGCGTTCAACACGGAGATGAACGGCGCGCTGCGCGCCGCGCTGGCGGGCGCGGCCGATGACGGCGTGCGGGCGGTGCTGCTCACCGGCGCCGGCAAGGGCTTCTGCGCGGGGCAGGACCTCTCGGACCGTGTGCAGGGCGAGGGTGGCCAGGCGCCTGACCTCGGCCAGACCATCGAGGCCCTGTGGAACCCGCTCGTGCGCGCCGTCCGCGCGCTGCCCAAGCCCGTCGTGTGTGCCGTGAACGGCGTGGCGGCCGGCGCCGGCGCCAACCTCGCCCTCTCGTGCGACATCGTGCTGGCCGCCCGCTCGGCCCGCTTCATCCAGGCCTTCTGCCGGCTCGGCCTGGTGCCGGATTCCGGCGGCACCTACTACCTGCCGCGGCTGGTGGGCGAGGCGCGCGCGAAGGGGCTCACGCTCTTGGGCGAGGCGCTCTCGGCCGAGCAGGCGCAGAGCTGGGGTCTGATCTGGAAGGCGGTTGACGACGACAAGCTGACAGCCGAAGCGGGCAAGCTCGCCGACCACCTGGCGACGCAGCCCACCCACGGCCTGGGCCTCGCCAAGCGCGCCATCCAGGCCAGCGCCGACAATTCGCTCGATGCCCAGCTCGACCTGGAGCGCGACCTGCAGCGCGAGGCCGGCCGTTCGCCCGACTACGCCGAGGGCGTGCGCGCGTTCCTGGAGAAGCGCCCGCCGCAGTTCACCGGGCGCAAGGCGTGAGAGGCTCAGGCCATGGCGGATGACGCGCTGGCGCTGGCCAGGAAGTGTGCCGAGGCCATGTGGGCCAACGACCGCGCTTCGCAGGGGCTCGGCATGGAGATCGTGGGCATCGGGCCGGGGCGTGCCACCCTCGCCATGACGGTGCGCGAGGACATGACCAACGCGCAGGGCGTCTGCCACGGCGGCTTCATCTTCGCGCTCGCCGATTCGGCCTTCGCCTTCGCCTGCAACGCCTACGGCCAGCGCGCCGTGGCGCAGCACTGCGCGGTGACGTTCCTGCGTCCCGCCCAGCTCGGCGACCGCCTCACCGCCGACTGCATCGAGCGCACCCGCGGCGGGCGGAGCGGCATCTACGACGTGTCCGTCAGGCGCGCCGACCGCACACCGATCGCCGAATTCCGCGGCCACTCGCGCACCATCGAGGGGAATTGGGTGGAGGAGACGTAGGTTGGGTCGAGCGTCAGCGAGACCCAACAACCCCAACCGATAGGCGTGTTGGGTCTCCCCCGGCATGCGCCGGGGTCGACCCAACCTACGCCGACCCCAGGGAGGCAGAGGCAATGTTGGACCTGAGCCCACGACGGGAGGACCTGGAGCCGATCGAGGTGGCATCGCGCGACG
Organism: Hyphomicrobiaceae bacterium; assembly: GCA_036555805.1. GTDB lineage: Bacteria > Pseudomonadota > Alphaproteobacteria > Rhizobiales > Hyphomicrobiaceae > AWTP1-13. The sequence continues at coordinate 2,087 of DATBKR010000137.1, forward strand.
AGATCGCCGCGCTGCAGCTCAGGCGGCTGAAGTGGGTGCTGCGCCACGTCTACGACAACGTGCCCCACTACTGGAAGAAGTTTGACGCCGCCGGCGTCCACCCGGATTCCCTGACCTCGCTGGAAGACCTCGCCAAGTTCCCCTTCACCGCCAAGGCGGACCTGCGCGAGAACTACCCGTTCGGCATGTTCGCGGTGCCCGCCGAGCAGGTGGTGCGCACGCACGCCTCGTCCGGCACCACCGGCAAGCCCACCGTCGTCGGCTACACCAGGGGCGACATCGACCGCTGGGCGGAACTCATGGCGCGCTCGATCCGCGCCTCGGGCGGGCGGCCCGGCATGCGCGTGCACGTCTCCTACGGCTACGGGCTGTTTACCGGGGGCCTCGGCGCGCACTACGGCGCCGAGCGGCTGGGCTGCATGACGATCCCGGTTTCGGGCGGCATGACCGAGCGGCAGGTGCAGCTCATCTGCGACTTCGAGCCGGACATCATCATGGTGACGCCCAGCTACATGCTGGCCATCCTCGACGAGTTCCGCCGGCAGGGCATCGACCCGCGCTCAACCTCGCTCAAGGTGGGCATCTTCGGCGCCGAGCCCTGGACCAACGCCATGCGCCAGGAGATCGAGCAGTCCTTCGACATGCATGCCGTGGACATCTACGGCCTGTCCGAGGTGATGGGGCCCGGCGTCGCCAACGAGTGCGTGGAAACCAAGGACGGCCTGCACCTGTGGGAGGACCACTTCTACCCGGAGATCATCGATCCCATCACGGGCAAGGTGCTGGCCGACGGCGAGAAGGGCGAGCTGGTCATCACTACGCTGACCAAGGAAGCCATGCCGGTGATCCGCTACCGCACGCGCGACCTCACGCGCCTGCTGCCGGGCACCGCGCGCAGCATGCGCCGCATGGAGAAGGTCACCGGCCGCTCCGACGACATGATGATCGTGCGCGGCGTCAACGTGTTCCCGACCCAGATCGAGGAGCTGCTGTTGAAGGTGGCACCGCTCTCGGCGCACTACCTGGTCGTACTTACCCGCGACGGGCGCATGGACGACATGGAGGTGCTGGTGGAGATCCGCCCCGACGCCGACACGCCTGGAAACCGTGAGCGGTCGGCGGCGGAGCTGGCCGCGCGCGTCAAGGACAACATCGGCGTGACAGCCAAGGTGAGCGTCATCGACCCGGGCGCCATCGAGCGCTCGCTGGGTAAGGCCAAGCGCATCGTCGACAAGCGCCCCAAGGACTGAAGGAGGGCTCATGGCGCGCCCGCGGGCGGCCGACCACGACCTGAAGCGTGGCGCGATCCTGGCGCGCTCGGCGGAGCTGTTCGCCGAGCGCGGCTACGCGCGCACCTCCATGTCGGAGATCGCCGCCGCGTGCGGCACCTCCAAGGCGCTGCTCTACCACTACTACGAGAACAAGGAGCAGCTGCTGCACGACCTCTTGAAGGCGCATTTCATCAAACTCGACCAGGCGGTGCAGGCGGCGGATGTCGCAAGCGCGCCGCCGATCGAGCGCCTGCGCCGCCTGGTTGCCGCCCTGCTCGCTGCCTACGAGGGCGCCGACGCTCTGCACAAAGTGCAGATCAACGAGCTGGCGGCCCTGCCCCTGGAGCGGCAGCTGGAGCTGAAGTCCTACGAGCGCCGCCTCGTCGAGCTGTTCGCGGGCGTGCTGCGCGACGTCAACCCGGCGCTGGGGCGCGAAAACCACCTCCTCAAGCCCGTGACCATGTCGCTGTTCGGCATGATCAACTGGTCCTATCTCTGGTTCCGCCCGGACGGCCCGATGACGCGCGCGGCCTACGCCGATCTCGTCACGCAGATCACCGTGGACGGCATCTCCAGCCTCGGCGGCACCGCCGCCTCCCGCAGTCTGCCTCCCGCCCGCTGACGCCGGAGCGGCCACCGCGTCAGGCCTTTGCAACGCTACAGGCGACGCGCGGGGATCGACCAGGCGAGCGCGATGCCGATCGCGGCGAAGCCCGCGACGGTGAGGAACGCCGCCTGGAACGCGCCGGCGATGTCGGCGCGCAAGGCGGCGTTGCCCAGCATCGCAGGGTCAGCGAGTTCCCCGCGCCCCAGCAGCGCCGCGAACAGCTCCGTACTGCGCGGGTCGCCGAGCGCAAGGGCCGCGAACAGCACCGTGCCAACCAGCGCGGTGCCGGCCGCCGCGCCGATCGAGCGCGAGAGCTGCACCGACGCGGCGGCCGACCCCAGTGACGCCTTGCCCGCCGCGTTCTGCACCGTCACCTGCACCACGCCCATCACGGTGCCCATGAAGATGCCGCAGACGAACAGCAGGAAGCCCAGTTGGCGCGGACTGAGAGCGTTTGCCGTCAGCGCGAGCAGCACCAGCATGGCGGTCGCGAAGATGAGCCCGATCGACGGGAAGATCGCGGTCAAGCCCGTCCGGCTGACGCTGCGGCCGGTGAGCATCGAGCCGGTGCCGATGCCGAACGTGAGGGGCAGCAGCAGCAGGCCGGTCTCGGCCGCGGACATGCCGTGCACCACGCGCAGGTGGATGGGGAGGAAGGCGATCAGCGACACCAGCGCGGCACCGTGGCAGGCGGCCAGTGCATCGCTGCGCCAGACGGTCGGCTGGCGCAGGAGCGAGATGGGAAACAGGGGATGGGCCGCCTGCCTCTCCCGCTGCAACAGCCCGTAGATGGCCGCGAGGCCGACGGCCATGAGGGCGCCGAACATGAGGAGCCCCCCGCGCTTGAGGTGCTGCGCCTGCTCCAGCGCCAGCAGTATGGGAACGAGGAAGGCAATGAACAGCCCGAGGCCGGCGCCGTCGAACTCCCAGGAGGGTTGGCGGCGCGCCGGCCGGTAGGCGAGGCGCAGGGTCAGCAACCCGGCGAGGGCGACGAGCGGCAGGTTGATCAGGAACACGCTGCGCCAGCCGAAGTTCTGGGTGAGGTAGCCGCCGACCACAGGCCCGAACGTGCTCGAAGTGACCATGATGCCGGCGAGATAGCCCTGGTAGCGGGCGCGCTCGCGCGGCGGTATCGCCTCGCCGATCAGCGCCTGCGACAGCGTCATCAGCCCGCCGCCGCCGAGCCCCTGCAGCAGGCGCGCCAACGCCAGCATCTCCACGCTCGTCGATGAGGCACACAGCACGGAGCCGGCCAGGAACACGCCCAGCGCGGCGAACATCACGCGCTTGCCGCCGTAGACATCGCGCAGCTGGCCGTAGACAGGCGCGGCGATGGTGCCGGCGATGAGGTAAGACACGACCACCCACGAGACGCGCTCCACGCTGCCGAGGTCGGCGGCAATGGCCGGCAGCGCCGTGGCGACGATGGTCTGGTCCACCACCGCCAGGAACATCGGCAGCATGACGGAGGGGAAAACGGTGAAAAACAGGCTGCCGGATGATGGGCTCGGGTCGGTGCGGTCTTGCATTCGTTTTGGGCCCGGGTGGGACCCCGAGTGTAGCCGGGCGCGGATGAAAGGTCGAAGGGGTCAGACCCCTCGACACCAACCGCGACGATTCACCCAACGGTCGACGCGAGGGGTCTGACCCCTTCACCCGGCGCGGGCCGGCCGGGGCAGCGGACGCGCCTTGGGCCACAGCCGCTTCTGCGCGTAGAACCAGAATCGCACCAGCAGGAGCGCGGCGATGACGGCCGCGTAGATGATGGGTTCGCCCGGCCAGGTCTTGACCAGCAGGAGGAAGTGGATCGCCGCGGCTGCGGTCGCCACGTAGACGAGACGGTGCAGGCGCTGCCAGGCGCCGGCGCCGAGGCGGCGGATCATGGGGGCATTGGAGGTGACCGCCAGCGGCACCAGGATGGTGAAGGCCAGCATGCCGATGGTGATATAGGGCCGCTTGACGATGTCGGCCCAGATGGCGGCGAGGTTCAGGCCCTGGTCGAGCACCAGATAGACGGTCAGGTGCAGCGCTGCATAGTAGAAGCCAAGGAGGCCGATGGCGCGGCGCCAGCGCACGAAGCTCGGGCCGCCGAGCCGGCGCAGCGGCGTGATGGCGAGCGCCACGATCAGGAAACGCAGCGCCCACAGCCCCAGCGTCTGCTCCAGGGTCCGCATCGGATCCGCGCCGAGCTGATTGGCGAGGCCGGCATAGAAGGTCCAGATGGCCGGCTGCATGCCGAGGATATAGATGGCCCGCCGGACGGGGTCGGCACCCAGCACGATGCGCCGCAGCCGGCTCGGAGGCTTGCGCGCTCCCATCTCAGTAGTTGGCCCTGAGGTCCATGCCGGCGTAGAGGCTCGCCACCTGGTCGCCATAGCCGTTGAACATCAGCGTGGGCCGGCGCTTGGCGAACAGGCCGCCATCGCCGATGCGCCGCTCCGTGGCCTGGCTCCAGCGCGGATGGTCCACATTCGGGTTGACGTTGGAATAGAAGCCATACTCGCGCGGGTTCTGCATATTCCACGTCGTCTTCGGCTCGCCTTCCACCAGGCTGATCCGGACGATCGACTTGATGCCCTTGAAGCCGTACTTCCAGGGCACCACCAGCCGGATCGGCGCGCCGTTCGGGTTCGGCAGCGTTTCGCCGTAGAGGCCGACGGCCAGGATGGTGAGCGGGTGCATGGCCTCGTCGAGGCGCAGGCCCTCCACGTAGGGCCAGTCGAGCGGCTGGAAGAAGCCGGTCTGCGCCGGCATCTCGGACGGGCGCACCAGCGTCTCGAAAGCGACATACTTGGCGCTGCCCTGCGGCTCGACGCGCTTCAGGAGGCCCGCCAGCGGGAAGCCGATCCACGGGATCACCATCGACCAGCCCTCGACGCAGCGCATGCGATAGACGCGCTCCTCCAGCCGCGCCGGTTTGACGATGTCGTCGAGGTCGAATTCGCCGCCCTTGTTGACGAGGCCGTCGATCTTGACCTTCCACGGCTTGGTCGTGAGCTTGCCGGCGTAGCGGGCCGGGTCGCCCTTATCGACGCCGAACTCGTAGAAGTTGTTGTAGGTCGTGATGTCGGAGAGCGATGTCTTGGGCTCGCCCGTGGTGGAGAGCGGGCTCGGTTCTGCATGCAGCGCGGCGGCCCGGGCGCTTGAAGGGAGCCCGGCCGACAGACCGGTCATCATGCCCAGCGACGCGGCCCCGACCATGAATTCCCGCCGCCGCAGATACACCTCGCGGGGGGTGATCTCCGACGGGGCGATGTCGGGTGGGCGCCGGATCAGCATGGGTTATCCTCTCTCGCTGCATTACCACCCTAGTTACGCTCCGGCGCAACGCCCGGTTACAGGGCTGACGCAGATGTTACACGCCGTGAAGACGGTGAGAAGGCGAGATGGCGGGGTGACGCTACGTCGTGCAGGGCTGTCATGACGCAGGTGGTTGCCCAAGAGCGCCGAAGGAAGCGGCAGTCCAGCCAAGCTCGCCCGCGTTCAAGCCGAGACGCTAGCACGCGGTCCATCGGGCCTTGCCAGCACTCCGGCATCGAATCGGCCGAAGCAGATCATCAGCGCGGAGCGGAAACCGGCAGCACACCGAAAATACCCTCGCCCCTCTTGTCCAGAGGCACGCTGGGCGGCGCGGGGACGCCGTCGAGAAGCCGCGTCAGGATGCCCTGCGTGGCGGCCTTCTTGAGCTTGCCGTCAGGATCTCCCCTGAGGGCCTCCTCGACCAGGTCGGGACGGCACAGCTGGTCGTAGAACTGCACGACCGGATAACTCTCCGCGCCGCGCACGACCGTCAGCATGTCGGCGCTGCGGCCCGAGGCCGCGAAGAACCCGGCGGGAGTCGTCGTCAACCACCGGCCGTCGCGGCTGCCGATCAGGATGGCGAGCTGGGCGCCGGTTGCGACATCCCAGATGCGAGTCGTGCCATCCAGGCTGCCCGAGACGGCGCGGCGGCCGTCGGGCAGGAACCCGACCGTCTCCACCTCGCGGGCGTGGCCGCCGAGCGTGCGCAGGAGCGCGCCGGCGCCGGTGTCCCACACCTTCAGCGATCGGTCGGCGCTGCCCGACAGCAGGCGGCTGCCGTCGGGCGAGAAGGCCACCGAGGTGACCTCCGCGGAATGCCCCTGCAGCGTGTGCAGCAGCGCCCCCGTGGCCGCATCCCACAACCGCATCGTGCGGTCCGCCCCCCCGGAGAGCACGTAGGCGCCGTCGCCCGAGAGCACGGCCGCGGCCACCGCAGCCGAATGGCCGGCGAAGGTGCGCAGCAGCGCTCCGCTCGCCGCGTCCCACAGCTTCGCAGTGCGGTCGGCGCTGGCCGACAGCAGCAGGGTGCCGTCCGAGGAGAACCCCACCGAGGTGACCGCGTCGGTATGGCCCTCGAAGCTGCGGAGCGGCGCGCCGCTGGCCACGTCCCACAGCCGCATGGTCTTGTCGCGGCCGCCCGACAGCGCGTAGGCGCCATCGGGCGAGAACGCCACCGAGGCCACCGCGTCGGTATGCCCTGCGAAGGCGCGCAGCATGGCCCCGCTGTCCACATCCCACAGCCGCACGGTGGCATCGCCGCTCCCGGACAGCACGAAGGCGCCGTCGAGCGAGAACGCCACCGAGTTCACTCGGTCGGAATGCCCTGCGAAGACCTGCAGCAGCGCGCCCGTCGGCGCGTCCCAGAGCTGCACCGTGTTGTCGGCGCTGCCCGTCAGCAGCCGGGTGCCGTCGAAAGAGACCGCGAGCGAGGAGACGGGGCCGGTCTGCGGTGCCTTGGGCACCAGCTCGACGCCCGGCGCGCCCTGCGCACTGCCCGGCAGCGCCCCCGCGACAGCGGCGAGAGCGACCACGCCGACGGCCCAGCCCAGCCGGCAGAGACGGACGTTGCGCATGCCCGCACCCCCCAACCTTACAACCAGAAGCCCCCGACTCCCTCCGTCCACGGAGGCGAATCAGTGTCGGCCCGAACAATAGGGGACGCAATGCCCTGAGAGCAACGTGCTTGCCGCTTTCTTACGTGGCTCAGGGCGAAGTCTCGGGGAAACCTGCCGCTACTGCGCCCGGCGCCGGAACAGCCAGGCCGCGGCCGAGATGGTGACGATGGCGATCAGCGCCATGGGCCAGATCTGGCGGGCAACCAGCCAGAACGGCATGTCGCGCAGGAAGACGCCGCGCATGACGACCATGAAGTGGGTGAGCGGGCTGGCCATGGCCACCGGCTGCAGCCACGCCGGCATGTTCTGCACCGGCGAAGCGAAGCCCGAGAGCAGCATGGACGGCATCATATAGACCATGATGCCCATCATCGCCTGCTGCTGGTTGGCGACCAGCGAGGAGATGAACAGCGCCACGCCGATCACGGCCAGCAGGAACACGAGAAGGCCAGCGAACAGAGCCAGCGGGGAGCCCGCCATGGGGATGCCGAAGCCGTAGCGTACGATGAGGGCGATGACCGTCCCTTGGGCGAGGCCGACGATCAGTCCGGGCACCGCCTTGCCGACCACGATCTCCAACGGCTGCAGCGGCGACACCAGCAGCTGCTCGAAGGTGCCGAGCTCGCGCTCGCGCGCCACCGACATGCCGACCACGGTGAGCACCATGGTCATGCTGAGGATGCCAATCAGCGTCGGCACCATGGCGGTGCGGTAGTCGCGGTTGGGGTTGTACCAGGAGCGGTCGACGATCTCGCTCGGCGCCTCCGCCCTGCCCTGGGTGAAGTCGTCGCTGAACTGGCGCACGATGGTGCCGACGTAGCCGTTGACGAGCTGGGCGCTGTTGGACCTGCGGCCATCGAGCAGCAGCTGCACGGTGGCCGGCTGCCCCGCGGCGAGGCTGCGCGAGAAGTCCTGGCCGATGTGGACGACGATCATCACCTCCTGCCGGTCGATGGCGCGCCTCGCCTCGTTCAGGCTGGCGTAGCGCCGGATCTCGGAGAACGCGGAGGCGCGCTCGAAGCGGCCGATCAACTGCTCGGACGTGATGCCCCAGTCCTGGTTCAGCACGCCGATGGGGACGTTGCTCACCTCCAGGGTGGCGGCGTAGGCGAACAGGAACAGCTGGATCAGCGGCGGCATCACCAGCGCCATGCGTGCCCGCGGGTCGCGGAAGGCCGCGAGCAGCTCCTTGACGATCAGGGCGCTGAGCCGGGTCCACATGGTCTCAACGGGGCTCCGCGTTAGGCCGGCAGCCGGGCGTCGGGCGTCGGGCGTCGCAGGTAGAGCATGCCCCGACCACCGGTCCCCGACCCCCGACTGCCGAATCTCGACCCGCTCGCATCGTGACCTCCTGGGCTAGTCCAGCCGCTGCCGGGTGTTGAGCGCGGTGAGCCCCAGCAGGATCGCGCTCATGAGCAGGAGGATCGCCGTGCACGGCACGAGCACCGCAGCGATGTCTCCGGCGAGGAAGATCGTCTGCAGGCCGCGCACGTAGTAGCGGGCGGGCACGATGGCGGCGAAGGCGCGGAGCGGCGCCGGCATGCTGGCGATCTCGAACAGGAAGCCGGAGAAGTAGACGCCCGGCAGGAACGCCACGAGCATGGCCATCTGGCTCGCCAGGAACTGCGTTCGCGCCACGGTCGAGACCAACAGGCCGATGCTGAGCGCCACCACCAGGAACACGGCGGTGAAGCCAAGCAGCACCGGAAGCGAACCGCGCAGCGGGATGTGGAACACGAACAGCGCCGCGAGCACGCACACGCCCATGGCGCACATGCCGAGCAGGAAGTTGGGCACCAGCTTGCCGACGATGAACTCGCCGATGCGGACGGGCGTCGCCAGCAGCGCCTCGATGGTGCCGCGCTCCCACTCGCGCGCCACCACCAGGGCGGTCAGCAGCGAGCCGATCATCATCTGGATGAGAGCGATGGAGCCCGGCACCAGGAAGCGGCGGCTCTCCAGCTCGGCGTTGAACCAGAAGCGCGGCTCCACGTTGATGAGCGCAGGCACCTGGTCGCCGGCACTCAGCGCGCGCTGCGCCAGCCACGACGCCCCGGCCCCCTGCACGTAGCCGGTGACGAGGCCCGCCGTGTTGGGGTCGCTGCCGTCGGTGATGACCTGGATGCCGGCGGTATCGCCGCGCGCCAGCCGCTGCGAGAAATCGCCGGCCAGCACGACGATGCCGTCGAGCTGCCCGCCGGCCAGCCGGTCGAGGAACGCGCGCCGGTCGGCCGCGCGCTGGACCTGGAAGAAGCGCGTGTTCGACAGCGAGGCCACGAACATGCTGGTCTCGGGCGTCGGATCCTCGGCCACGATCCCCACGCGCATGCGGGTGGCGTCGAAGGACACGCCGAACCCGAACAGCGTGAGCAGCAGCGCGGGAAGGATGAAGGCCACCACGAAGCTCGACGGATCGCGCACCACCTGCAGCGTCTCCTTGCGCACCAGCGCCCAGATGCGCCTGACGCGGCCCTTGCGCGGTGAGCCCGTCATGCGGCCTTCTCCCGCTCGTGCACCTCGATGAGGCCGATGAAGGCGTCCTCCAAAGTCGGGCTGGGAAGCGCGGCGCTCTTCACCCGCGCCTGCAAGCCCTCCGGCGAGTCGAGCGCGATCACCTGGCCGCGGTAGACGAGGGCGACACGGTCGCAATATTCCGCCTCGTCCATGAAGTGGGTTGTGACCATCACGGTCACGCCCCGCGCCACCACGGAGTTGATGAAGCCCCAGAATTCGCGGCGGGTGAGCGGGTCGACGCCGGAGGTCGGCTCGTCGAGGAACAGCACGGGCGGGTCGTGCATGATGGCACAGGACAGCGCCAGGCGCTGCTTGAAACCGAGCGGCAGCTGCCCGGCGTTGGCGCCGAAGTGCGGCTCCAGGTCGAAGGCGGCCGCCACGCGCTCGATGGCCTGGCGCCGCTTCCCGCCCGAGAGGCCGTAAGCGCCGGCGAAGAACTCCAGGTTCTGACGCACACTGAGGTCGCCGTAGAGCGAAAACTTCTGCGCCATGTAGCCGAGCCTGGCGCGGCCCTCCGCCGGCGCCTTGTAGAGGTCGAGCCCGTCCACGCGCGCGGTGCCCTCGCTGGGGCGCAACAGGCCGCACATCATCTTGAAAGTGGTGGACTTGCCGGCGCCGTTCGGGCCGAGCAGGCCGAAGATCTCGCCGCGGTCGATGGTGAAGGTGACGTGGTCGGCCGCGGTGAAACTGCCGAAGCGGCGCGTGAGGCCGCGCGCTTCAACCGGCGGCGGGCCTTCCTGGGCGGGACGCGCGGGCGTCTCCACCTCGAGCGTGCGCTTGGGCTGGCCGCCGAGCAGCGTGACGAAGGCATCCTCGAAGCGCGGGCTGACGGCGGCCGTCTCCAGGCGGAGCGTCGTGCCGAGTTCGGCCGCCGTCGGCGGCTTGCTGCCTTCCGCGAGCACGAGACGGATCGCCTCGCCCTGCATGACCCCGTCGCTCACCTCGGGCCGGCCCAGGGCGCGCGCCAGCATCTCCCGCCGCCGTATCCCCGCACCGCGCAGCTGGTAGACGCGGCCTGCCACCGAGGAGGTCATGGCCTTGGGGTCGCCCTGGTAGAGCACGCGGCCCTCGTTGAGCACCAGCACCGCGGCGCAGTTCTCCGCCTCGTCGAGATAGGCCGTGCTCCAGACCACGCCGACGCCCTGCTCGATCAGCGCGTAGACCATGCGCCACAGCTCGCGCCGCGAGATCGGATCCACGCCCACGCTGGGCTCGTCCAGCAGAAGCAGCCGCGGCGAGCGCAGCATGGCGCAGGCGAGGCCCAGCTTCTGCTTCATGCCGCCCGAGAGCGCACCCGCCCGGCGCTCGGTGAAGCGGGCGAGATCGGTGAACGCCAGCAGCCTCTCGAAGGTCTCCGCGCGCGCCCGTCCCACCACCCCGCGCAGGTCGGCATAGAGGACGAGGTTCTCCATCACGGTCAGGTCGTCGTAGAGCCCGAAGCGCTGGGGCATGTAGCCGATCTCCTCGCGCAGGGCGGCGGCTTCCCGGACCGGATCGAATCCGCATACGCTGAGGCTGCCCTCGGTCGGGGCGAGCAGGCCCGCGAACAGTCGCAACAGCGTGGTCTTGCCGGCCCCGTCGGGGCCGACGAGGCCCGTCACCTGGCCCGCCTTTATGGTGGTCGTGACCCCTTCGAGGGCCGCCTGGCCTTCGGCGGCGAAGCGCTTCGTCAGCCCCTCGCAAATGACGAGTGCGTCGTTCATGGCGAGGCACCGGACGTGGGCCGGGGCGCGGTGTTGGTGGTGACCTTGGACGGCGCGGCGTCCAGCACGGAGATCGTGACGGGCATGCCTTGGCGCAGGATGTCGCCGGCATCGGAAACGATGATGCGGATACGGTAGACCAGTGCAGTGCGCAGCTCCTGCGTCTCCACCGTCTTGGGCGTGAACTCGGCCGTCGGCGAGATGAACCCTATGCGGCCCTTGAGCAGCGGCGCGCCGGGCGTGTCGATCTTCACGCGCACCTCCATGCCGGGCCTGATCCGGCCCAGGTCCATCTCCGAGACGTAGCTGCGCACCCACACGGGGTTGGTGAGGCTCACGACGAACACAGTCTCTCCGGCGGCGACGATGGCGCCCACTTCGCGCACGCGCGACAGCACCACACCCTGGCTCGGCGCGATCAGGTCGGAGTCGGCGAGCTGGCGCTGCGCCACCTGCAGGGCGGCCTCGCGGTCGGCCAGCTGGGCGCGCGCCGCGTCGATGTCCTCGACGCGGAATCCGGCCCGCATGAGCCTGAGCGCCTCGCGCGCCGAGTTGAGGCGCGCATCGGCCTCGCGCAGCGCCGCCTGGGCGTCGTCGTACGCCTTGCGCGTGCCGACCGAGCCGCGCAACAGCTGGTCGGCGCGGTCGAAAGTGATCTTGGCGTTGGCGAGGGTCGCCTCCTTCTCCTTCACGCCGGCCTCGGCTTGGGCAATGTCCTCGGGCCGGTTGCCGGCCACCATCTTGGCCATGTTGGCCTTGGCCTGGTCGCGCTGGGCTGCGAGCTGGGCGATGCTGTCCTCGAAGTAGACCTTCTCGAGCTGCGCCAGCACCTGCCCCTCGGCGATGCTGTCACCTTCGTCCGCCTTGAGGCTCTGGATGCGCCCCGCCACCTTGAAGCCGAGGTTGACCTGCCGCACCTCGACGTTGCCGGTGAGCCGGATCGGCCCACCGGCGGGTTGCCGGTTCACCCACCACCACGCGCCGGCGGCTCCCGCCGCCACGAGAAGGAGCCCGATCAGAACAAGACCGCGTTTCATGTGGGCTCTCCCTCCCCCTCGCCGCTTTTGCCCTTGTCGCCATCGCCGGCTTGGCCCCCCGCTTGTCCCTTGCCGCCCAGCAGCAGCTCGCGGTGCACGGCCAGCAGGCCCTCGACATCGAGCGGCTCGATGGCCGCAAACAGGCTGTCCCAGACCACGGCCAGGATGAGCGGGGCCACCACGAGCTGGGGGAAGCGCGCAAGGCCTTCGGCCGACAGGTCGCCTTTCGCCCTGGCTCGGTTCAGAAGCTCGCCCATGAGCGTCAGTCCGCGCGCAACCACCTCCCGGTGGTAGAACACCGCAATGGCCGGAAAGCGTGGGCCCTCCGTCAGGATGAGGCGGAGGAGATCCTTACGTCGAGTGCCCAGGACCTGGGTGCGGAACACGTCGAACATGGCCCGCAGGACCAGCTCGGCCGGCAGGTCGGGAACCTTCGCCAGCTCCTCCAGACGCGCGATCACCGGGAGGACGGCATCGCGCACCATCTGCTCGAACAGATCCTGCTTGTCCTTGAAATGAAGGTAAATGGTGCCCTTGGCGACGCCCGCCTTGTCGGCCACATCGTCGAGCTTGGCGGCGGCGAAGCCTTCAGCGGCGAACACGTCCAGCGCCGCTTCCAGGATCGCCTGCCTCCGCGCCTCCGGATCGCGCCGGCTCAACGCGCTGCGCTTCATCATGGGCCCTCCGGTGCACCTGTGGCCGCAGGGGCGCTGCCGCGGTGCCTGGCCGCAGGGGCTGGCCGCCGCGCGCACGCGGGAGCGGTGCGCCCTGCCGGAGGTAAGGTGCCGTGTCCGATCATCGGCATTTCGCCGGGCCTGACCATGGGGGCCTCGTTCCGCACCGCCCGGTTTGCTCGATGCTGCCCGCCCTTCGCGGGCCCAGCCACGGGTTGCGGCCCACCGGGTCCGGCTTCTTATAGATCCGACTGACCCGTCAGTCAATCACAGTTGAGCCGGCTCCGCCACCGCGCAACGGGGTCCGCGTTGAAAGGCCGGCAGTCGGCTGGCGGCGCTTGTGGTAGCTAGGGATGGGGGATGGAGGCCCAACGCCAGTCGTTGCGGGAAAATAGGGTCAGACCCTAACGTCGGCGTAGTAAACGTGGAGGTTGGGGTGTTGCTTCGATGCCCCGAGGGTCTCGCCCGCCACCGTCTGGATGCTGCCGCATGTTCAAGAAAATCCTGGTCGCCAACCGCGGCGAGATCGCCTGCCGCATCATCAGAAGCGCGCGCAGGCTCGGTATCCGCACGGTGGCGGTCTACTCCGAGGCGGATCGCGACGCGCTGCACGTGGAGATGGCAGATGAGGCCGTGGCCATCGGGCCGGCACCCGCGCAGCAGTCCTATCTGGCGATCGAGAAGATCGTGGAGGCCTGCCGGCAGACCGGGGCGGAGGCGGTGCATCCGGGCTACGGCTTCCTGTCCGAGCGCGAGGCGTTCCCGATCGCGCTGGCGGAGGCCGGCATCGTGTTCATTGGGCCGAACCCAAAGGCCATCGCTGCCATGGGCGACAAGATCCAGAGCAAGAAGGCGGCGGCGAGGGCCAAGGTCTCCACCGTGCCGGGCTTCCTGGGCGAGATCGACAGCGCCCGCCACGCCGTCGAGATCGCAGCCGAGATCGGCTACCCCGTGATGATCAAGGCCTCGGCCGGCGGCGGCGGCAAGGGCATGCGTATTGCCTACACCCCCAAGGAGACCGAGGAGGGTTTTGCGCTGGCGAGGTCGGAGGCCCAGTCCAGCTTCGGCGACGACCGGGTGTTCATCGAGAAGTTCATCGAGAACCCACGCCATATCGAGATCCAGGTGCTCGGCGACAAGCACGGGCACGTCATCCATCTGGGCGAGCGCGAATGCTCGATCCAGCGCCGTCACCAGAAGGTAGTGGAGGAAGCGCCCTCGCCGCTGCTGGACGCCAAGACCCGCAAAGCCATGGGCGAGCAGGCGGTCGCGCTGGCCAGGGCCGTCGGCTACGACAGCGCCGGCACGGTCGAGTTCGTGGCCGGCCAGGACCGCAGCTTCTACTTCCTGGAGATGAACACGCGGCTGCAGGTGGAGCACCCTGTCACGGAGCTGGTGACGGGCATCGACCTCGTCGAGCAGATGATCCGGGTTGCGGCCGGCGAGAAGCTCAAAGTCCGCCAGGACGACGTGAAGCTCAACGGCTGGGCGGTGGAGACCCGCATCTACGCCGAGGACCCGCTCCGCAACTTCCTGCCCTCCATCGGCCGGCTCACGCGCTACCGTCCGCCCCAGGACGGCGTGGACGACGACGGCGGCACCGTGCGTACCGACACCGGCGTGTTCGAGGGCGCCGAGATCACCATGTTCTACGACCCGATGATCGCCAAACTGGTCACCCACGGGGCGACGCGCGGGGCCGCCATCGACCTGCAGGCGGATGCGCTCGACGCCTTCGTCATCGACGGAGTCGAGCACAACATCCCATTCCTGGCCGCGCTCATGCAGCATCCCCGCTGGCGCGAGGGCAGGCTCTCCACCGGCTTCATCGCCGAGGAGTACAAGGGAGGGTTCAAGTCAGGCGCGCCCGAGGGCGAGGACCTCGACGTGCTCGCGGCCGTGGCCGTGGCCGTCGACCATCTCAGCAACAATCGCCGGCGCGCCATCACGCACCAGATGGCCGGCCCGGCGGTGCGCTTTTCCGACCGCCGCTACGCCGACGTGGGCGGCACGCTGGTGGCAGCGAGGGTGGAGGGCACGCTCGGCAACCCCACCAAGGTCACGCTGGTGGACGCCAAGAGCATCCGCCGCGCCACCCTCGACGTGGACGCCGACTGGTGGCCCGGCCAGCCGGTCTGGCGCGGCAAGGTCGGCGACCGGCGTGTGGCCGTGCAGGTGCGCCCGATCCTCAACGGTTACGATTTGAGCTACCGCGGCGCCCGCGCCAAGACCCGTGTCTACACCGAACGCGAGGCCCAGCTCGCCGCCTTGATGCCCGAGAAGGCGTCGCCCGACACCTCCAAGCTGCTGCTCTGCCCCATGCCCGGCCTGGTGAAGGCGGTGCACGTGGCCCAGGGCCAGGAGGTGAAGGCCGGCGAGGCCTTGTGCGTGGTGGAGGCCATGAAGATGGAGAACATCCTGCGCGCCGAACGCGACGGGATGGTCAAGGCCGTGCGCGCCAAGCCGGGCGACAGCCTGGCGGTCGATGCGGTAATCATGGAGTTTGCGTGAGGTCAGCCCGAGGCTGGTGCAAGCCCGTCGCGCGCTCTTAGAGAAACAGCCGCGAAACCAGCGGGAGGATAGAGGTTCCCCATCCCGGCGAGCACGACGGCTGTCAGGAGAAGCGCCACACTCACCCAGATCCTGGCGCCGAAGGCCTTGCCCCACCAGTGGCTGGCGATCGCGAAGAAGACCGGACATGCCGTTCCCATCATCGTGTCAAATGATGCCCTGCCGCCACAGTGGTGGTGTGTCTCTGGCAACCCGGACCGGTACCGCTTGCCGGTTTGGGGGGCGGTGCAGTAAACGCGAGGCTATCGTGAGACCGCGGCCCGCGGGTGCAAGGGGGCATAGGGCGTTAATTCACCCAAACGGCGGAGCTTGCCATATTCTGCCGGCGCCAATGCCCGATCCCGCCACCGGCCCAACGCCGGACGGGTCGGCCGGCTGAGCCGCTAGCCTGCACGCACAGGGATGCTCACCACCTACAAGCGGCTCTGGCAGCTTCTGACGCCCTTGGAGTGCCGGCAGACGGGGTTGCTGCTCGCCCTGATCCTGGTGATGGGCCTTACGCAGATGGCCGGCGTAGCGTCCGTGATGCCCTTCATGGCCCTGGCGGCCAGCCCGGACGCATTCGGCACCCGGCCCCTCCTGGCCGCCACCTACGCTTTCTTCGGTTTCAGCGACACCCGGCAGTTCCTGCTCTTCCTCGGCAGCCTGGTGTTCGCAGGGCTCCTCGCATCCATCGCGGCCAAGGCGCTGACCAACTACGCGCTCACCCGCTTTGTCGAGATGCGGAGCTATTCGCTGAGCAGGAAGCTCATGGAGGGCTATCTGCGCCAGCCCTACGACTGGTTCCTGAACCGGCACAGCGCCGATCTGGGAAAAAACATTCTTTCGGAGGCCGAGCAGCTGATCCACGGCGCCCTGTCGCCGGCACTCTATCTGGTCTCCGAGGGGGTGGTTGTCGCCACGCTGGTCGGGCTGCTGATCGCGATAGAACCGCGCCTGGCCATCACCGTCGCCGTCGTGCTGGGGGGCTCTTACGCGGCCATCTACGCGCTTCTGCGCAATTTCCTCAGGCGCACCGGCAGCGAGCGCGTGAGCGCCAATCACCGGCGCTTCGAGGCCGTGCAGGAGGCCTTCGGCAGCATCAAGGACGTGAAGGCGGGCGGCCTGGAAGGCATGGTCCTGAAGCGCTTCGATGCGCCGGCGCGCCGCTTCGCGCAGACGCGGGCGGTCGAGACCGTGGCCAACCAGATGCCGCGCTTTGCCATCGAGGCGCTGGCCTTCGGCACCCTGCTGGCCGTCATGCTCTATCTGCTGGCCAGACCGGGCGGGCTGCAGCACTTCCTGCCGCTGCTCGCGGCCTACGCCTTCACGGCCTATCGGCTGATGCCGGCGCTGCAGAACTTCTACGGCATGCTGGTGCAGCTGCGCTTCGCCGGCCCGGCGCTGGAGGCGCTGCATCGCGATCTCGCCGCATTGTCACCCCAGGCCGGGACGCGGCTCCCGGAGGAGCGCGCGCGCCCCCTCGGGCTGTCCCGGAGCCTCGCTCTGGAGGGCGTGACCTACACGTACCCCGCGGGCAAGAAGCCCGCGGTCCGGGGCGTCAGCCTGGAAATCTGCGCCAATACAACCGTAGGGCTGGTCGGCAAGACCGGTTCCGGCAAGACCACAGCCGTCGATGTCATCCTCGGGCTGCTGCGGCCCCGGCAGGGGACCCTGCGCGTGGACGGTGCCCCGATCACGGCCGATAATCTGCGGGCCTGGCAGGCGACCATCGGCTACGTGCCCCAGCACGTCTACCTCGCCGATGCCAGCGTCGCCGCCAACATCGCGTTCGGGGTTCCTCCCGATCGGGTGGACCACGGCGCCGTGGAGCGCGCCGCCCGCACCGCCAACCTGCACGAGTTCGTGACGCAGGACCTTCCTCGCGGCTACGCCACAACGGTCGGGGAGCGCGGTGTGCGCCTGTCGGGCGGCCAGAAGCAGCGCATCGGCATCGCGCGCGCCCTCTATCACGACCCCGATCTGCTGGTGCTCGACGAGGCCACCAGCGCGCTCGACAACCTCACCGAGCAGGCAGTCATGGAGGCGGTGCACAACCTCGGCAGCCGCAAGACCGTGATCGTCATCGCCCACCGGCTGTCGACGGTCCGCGATTGCGACACCATCGTGCTTCTGGAGGACGGCAGGATCGCCGCCCAGGGCCGGTTCGCCGACCTCGCCAGCCGCGAGGATGCCTTCCGGGCGATGCTCGAGGCCGCCGCGACGTAGCGTCGTTTCCTGTTGCCGTCCCATCCAGCACCGGTGGTGTCGCGCTTTCCGGGCGCCCTCAGGCCTGTGCGCGCCGGCATTGCGGTCGTCACGAACGCCCGCGCCGCCGGTCAGCGCAGCATGATGGGATACGGGAAGCTCCTTCTCGAGGCCGCCCGCAGCGTGGATTCGAGCGCCGTCGAACTATGCCCCACGTCCGCTCTGACCGATCGGATGCCGGCTTGGGTCGCGCACAGCCGTGTCGGAAGGCGCGTGCGGGACATCGAGCGGCTTGTCCTCACGCCGGCAGCGCTCGTCGGCACCCGCGCCGGCGTCTGCCATGTGGCAGACCCCGGCAACGCCGACTATCTGGCCGTCATCCGGCATCGTATATCCGTCATCACAGTCCATGACCTCATCCCCTACCTGTGTCTCGCCGGACACCTGGCGGGCTTTCGTCCCTCGCACGCCGGGCGCTGGCTCATGCGCCGCATCCTGGCGCGCCTCGGCAAGGCGGACCGCATCGTCTGCGTCTCGGAGCGCACGCGGCGCGACCTGCTGGACCTGACCGGGCTCGATGCCCGGCGCATTCTCACCATTCCGAATACGGTCTTTCAGCCGATGGCCCCGGCCGCCCCGGAAGACTGCGCGGCGCTGCGCGCCGGGCTCGGGCTGCCGGCCGGCGCCGCGGTCGTTCTCCACGTGGGCCAGGCCTTCTACAAGAACCGCAAGGCGGTGCTGGAGGTCTTCGCCCGCATCCGTGCGGCGCGGCGCGACGCCCGCCTCGTCCTCGTCGGAGGGCTCGACGCGCACCACGCCGGCCTGGCCGCGCGGCTCGGCCTCCTGCCCCAT
>DATBKR010000138.1:0-1615 GCA_036555805.1 Hyphomicrobiaceae bacterium
CGGCTTCGCCGCGCGCCTGTTCATCATCTTCGTGACGAGCCTCGTCGCCCTGCAGCTGCTGGCGGTGGCGGCGTTCTTCCTGCAGCGCAGCCGCGATACCGCCACCGAGCTGCGCATGCCGCTCCCCGATCAGGCCGCCGCCCTGGTCGAGCTTCTGGAAAGCATGCCGAAGAGCCAGTGGCCGGTGGTGCTGCGTGCCACCAGCAGCACCGACCTGCGCGTGCGCATCTCCGAGCAGCGTCCCGAGGGGCGCGAGGCCGCGTGGTACGAGGCGCCGGTGGTGGAGCTGATCCTGCGCCGCTACCTTGCCTCGCTGGGGAGCCGCGAGGTGCACGTGCGCGTGGAGCCGTCCTCCGAGCTGTTCTCCGGCCCCATGCGGGCGTTGGCCTGGGCCTCGCCCGGCGCGGTGCAGATCGAGATCGGGCTGAGGAGCGGCGAGACGCTGGTGGTGGCGGCGGGCGGGCTTCTGCACCTGAGCATGCTGGGGTTCCCGCCGGGGTTCTGGGCCGGAGTGCTGGGCTTCGCGGTGGCGGTGGTGACGATCCTCATGGTACGCCGCGAGGCGCGACCGCTGCGCGACCTGGCGCGGGCGGTCGACCGCATGACGCTGCCCGGCACGTCGGCCCCGATCCCGGATGTGGTGCGCGGAGCGCCGGAGATCCGCGCCCTCGTCGCCGCCTTCAACCGGCTGTCGGAGCGCATCGCCCAGCTCATCAAGGCGCGCATGGCGCTGATCGGCGGCATCTCCCACGACTTGCGCACCTATGCGACGCGGCTGCGCCTCAGGGCCGAGTTGATCGGGGACGCGCACGAGCGCGCGAAAGCCATCCACGACCTCGACGACATGAAGCAGCTGCTGGACGATTCGCTGCTCGCCATCGAGGCCGGCGCGCCGGTGCGCGTCCAGGAGCTGATCGAGATCACGCCGATTCTGGAGCGGGAGGCGGAGGACCGCTGCCGCGCAGGCGCCGCTGCAACGCTGGTTCTCTCGCCGGCGGCGCGAGGCGCGCACATCGTCGGCGACGCCCTCGCCTTGCGGCGGCTGTTTGCCAACGTTACCGACAACGCGCTGGCCTATGGCCGCGAGGCGCGCATCAGCGCCCACGTGCAAGACGACGACCTCGTGGTGCTGATCGATGACAACGGGCCGGGCATCGGCCCGGGGGAGCGCGAGATGGTGTTCGAGCCGTTCGTGCGCCTGGAGCAGTCGCGCAGCCGCAGCACCGGCGGCGCCGGGCTCGGCCTCGCCATCGCCCGCAACGTCGCCGAGACGCACGGCGGCCGCCTCACCCTGGAGGAAGCACCGGGCGGCGGCACCCGCGCCATCGTCACGCTGCGGCTGTTCGTCGCGGCAGGTGTCAGACCCTCCGGGGCTGACACCGTTCCGCAACCGGCGTTGGAGCCAGGGTGCCAGACCCAGCGGTCTGACACCAGCGAGCCAAGGCTTTCACCCGTCATCCCGGAAGCCGAGCCCCGCAGGGGCGAGGTTATCCGGGACCTCCATCAACGAGTCGAACTCTCGAGATCCCGGATCGGAGCACTGCTCGCGCAAGCGCTCGCATCGCCCAGGGGACCCATGGCCGGGATGACGGGTCGAAAGTTGCGTCCGAAGGTA
>DATBKR010000139.1:0-6484 GCA_036555805.1 Hyphomicrobiaceae bacterium
CCTACATGTTTTCCAACTCGTCGATCATGCCTTCCAGCACCTCGAGGCCCTTCTGCCAGAAGGCGCGCTGGGTGGCGTCGAGACCGAACGGCCTGAGCAGCTCGGAGTGGTGCTTGGAGCCGCCGGCTTCCAGCATGGCGAAGTACTTGCCGACGAATCCGGGGTGTGCCTCCTGGTAGAGGCCGTAAAGCGAGTTCACCAGGCAGTCGCCGAACGCGTAGGCGTAGACGTAGAACGGCGAATGGATGAAGTGGGGCACGTAGCACCAGTAGGTCTCGTAACCCGGACCAAGCTCGATCGCCGGCCCCAGGCTCTCGCGCTGCACCTCCAGCCAGATCTGGCCGATGCGCTCGGGCGTGAGCTCGCCTGCGCGACGCTCCTCGTGCAGCCGCCGCTCGAACGAATAGAAGGCGATCTGGCGCACCACCGTGTTGATCATGTCTTCCGTCTTCTGCGCCAGCAGGGCCTTGCGCTCCCTGGCATCCGCCGCGGAGGCGAGCAGGGCCCGGAAGGTGAGCATCTCGCCGAATACGGAGGCCGTCTCGGCGAGCGTCAGCGGCGTCTGCGACAGGAGCGGCCCGAGCGGGGCAGCCAAGGTCTGGTGCACGCCGTGGCCCAGCTCATGCGCCAAGGTCATGACGTCGCGCGGCTTGCCCTGGTAGTTCATGAGGATGTAGGGGTGCACGGATGGCACCGTCGGGTGCGAGAAGGCGCCGGGCGACTTGCCCTCGCGCACCGGCGCGTCGATCCAGCCGTGGTCGAAGAAGCGCTCGGCGATGGCCGCCATCTTAGGCTCGAACGCGCCGTAGGCCTTGAGCACGGTGGTGCGGGCCTCGGCCCAGGTGACGGTGCGCTCCGGCTGATCAGGCAGCGGCGCGTTGCGGTCCCAGTAGGCGAGCCTGGGCTTGCCCAGCCATTTGGCCTTCAGCGCGTAGTAGCGGTGCGCCGTGGCCGGATAGGCCTCGCGCACCGCGCTCACCAGCGCCTCCACCACCGGGCGCTCGACTCGGTTGGCGAGATGCCGGCTGTCGGCCACGTCCTGAAAGCCGCGCCAGCGGTCGGAGATCTCCTTGTCCTTGGCGAGCGTGTTGGTGATGAGCGCGAACAGGCGGATGTTGTCGTTGAACACCTTCGCCAGCGCCTCGGCTGCCGCCTGGCGCCGCGCACCGTCGGGGCGCAACATAAGGCTCAGGATGGGCTCGATGGGCAGCGGCGCTGGTTCGCCCTCCACTTCGAAGCGCAGCGCCGCCATGGTCTCGTCGAACAGCCGGTTCCAGGCGCCGTAGGCGGTGAGCGACTTCTCGTGGAACAGCCGCTCCAGGCGCTCATCGAGCTGGTAGGGCTTCTCCCTGCGCAGATCCTCCAGCCAGGGCTTGTAGCGGGCGACGGCCGCCACGGCGAGCGCCTGTGCCAGCTCCGCGTCCTCCATGCGGTTGATCTCCAGCTCGAAGAACAGGAGGTCGGTGGTGATCGCGGTCAGCTGCTCCTGGATGTTGCCGTAGAAGCGGGCATGCTCGGGGTTGCTGCGGTCCGAGGCATAGAGCAGGCCTGCATAGGCGCCCAGCTTGCCCAGCGTGTCGGTGAGGGCCTCGTAGGCGGCAATCGCCTCCCCGAGGGCCGCGCCCTCCTTGGCCAGCGCTGCCAGCTTGCCCTCGTAGCGCTCCTTGATGCGCCTGGCCTCGGCCGCGGCTTTCTTCAGGTCGGCCCGGACGGCCTCCGACTGCGGTCCCGGATAGAGGTCGCACAGGTCCCACACCGGCATGGGGCCAAGATCCGGCTTGGCCGATGCCGGGTGCACGCTCTGTTCGCTGGTGGCACTCATGCGGTTCTCCTGATGCTGGCGCAGGCGTTTCAGCCCAAGGCGGTTGCGCAGGCAAGATGTAGGTTGGGTCGAGCGAAGCGAGACCCAACACACCCTTCGAGAGCCGACGCCCTTCGGGGCCTCACCTTTCGCTTTGTTGGGTCTCGCTGGCGCTCGGCCCAACCTACGAGCCCCCGAGAAAGGATGCATTTACCCAATTGGGGCAGTCTCGGCGCCTGGCGGGAGGTCGCCCCGCGCCGAGTGACGCGCGGGGGCGGTCTGGAGTTTCAGTAGCGTATTCGTAGCGTAGAGACGAGTTCCGCAGCCCATGGCCAGCCCCGATGGCGTGCTCAACTTCGCCGACCTTGTGTTGCGCGCCGCGGCCATGCAGCGGGTGGTGGCGCTCGCGCGCCGCGCCGCCGCCTCCACGATCCCGGTCCTGATCGAGGGCGAGAGCGGCGTCGGCAAGGAGCTGGTCGCCCGCGCCATCCAGGGCGAGAGCGAGCGCCGCGCCAGGCCGTTCGTCATCGTCAACTGCGGCGCCATCCCCGACAAGCTCGTGGAGAGCATCCTGTTCGGACACGAGAAGGGCTCGTTCACCGGCGCCGTCGACAAGCGCATCGGCAAGTTCCAGGAGGCCGACGGCGGCACGCTGTTCCTCGACGAGATCGGTGAGCTGCCCCTCGAGGCCCAGGTCAAGCTCCTGCGCGCGCTGCACGACGGCGAGATCGATCCGGTCGGCGCCCGGCGCCCGATCAAGGTCAACTTCCGCCTGATCTCGGCCACCAATTGCAACATGGTGAAGCTGGTCAGGGAGGGCAGGTTCCGCGAGGACCTCTACTACCGCCTCAACGTATTCCCCATCTGGGTGCCGCCGCTGCGCGAGCGACCGGAGGACGTGCCCGAGCTGGCGCGGCATTTCCTGGCCCGCTTCGGCGGCGAGGAGCGGCGGCGCGTGAAGGCCATCGGCGACGAGGCCATGGAGCTGCTCAGGCGCTATTCCTGGCCCGGCAATGTGCGGCAGCTGGAGAGCGCCATGTTCCGCGCCGTGGTGCTGAGCGACGGCGAAGTCTTGACCGCGGCCGAGTTCCCGCAGATCGCGACGCACGCCGACGGCACCGGTGCGCCCGCAACGCCGGCTTCCGCCCCGTCTGCGCGGTCCATGCCCATCGCCGTGGCGCCCGCCCCCGTCATGCTCGGCGCCGAACGCACGGTGCCGCAGACCATCGCCATCGGCAATGGCGGGCTCGGCATCCTTGCCGTCACCGCGCAGGGCGAGCTGCGCTCGCTCGAAGCGATGGAGGCCGACATGATCCGCCTCGCACTCGGCCGCAGCCGCGGGCGGGCGGAGGCCGCGCGCTGGCTCGGCATCGGCCGCTCCACGCTCTATCGCAAGATGCGCGAGTTCGGCCTGGAGACGCGCTCGGCCGAAGACAAGCGCGGGGCCGGCGCCGAGCGCGACGGCGCCGCCGACCCGCGGACAAGCCAAGCCGTTGCCAGCCCGACGATTCCCGGCACGGATCGCCCCGATATTGCCGCATAGGGGCGCTTCCATGCGGGCGTTTCGCGCTCACGCCCAGCGCCGGCCGGATGCGCCGCGCACGTGAGTTGCCGAAACGGGGGATTGAGACTACGGCACGCCGCAACGGAATACCGCTGCGCGCAGACGCCGGACAGCCGAGGGGACAACGGCATTGCGCGTGCGCTACCGGGCAACGGCCGCAGTTGCTGTCGCGTTCGCGCTGGGGCTTGTCGCCGGTGCAGCCGGTATCAGCGCCGACGCCGACCGCACGCTCTCGCTCTACAACATCCACACCAAGGAAACCCTGACCACCGTTTACAAGAAGAACGGGAAGTTCGTTCCCGAGGAGATGCAGAAGATCAACTGGTTCCTGCGCGACTGGCGCAAGGACGAGGCCACCACCATGGACCCGGGGCTGATCGACCTGCTCTGGGAGATCCACAGCGAGCTGGGCTCGAAAGAGCCCATCCACATCATCTCGGGCTACCGCTCGCGCGACACCAACGAGATGCTGAGGCGCACCGTGGGCGGCCAGGCGAGCCAGAGCCGGCACATCCTGGGTAAGGCCGCCGACGTGCACTTCCCGGACGTGCCGCTGCGCATGCTGCGCTACTCCGCGCTGATCCGCGAGAGGGGGGGCGTCGGCTACTATCCGACCTCGGCCATCCCGTTCGTGCACGTCGATGTCGATCGCGTGCGAGCCTGGCCCAGGCTGCCGCGCGCCGAGCTGGCGCTGCTGTTCCCGGGCGGCAGGACGCAGCATGTCCCCGACGACGGCGTGCCCATCACGCCGGCCGACGTGCGCGAGGCGCGCGTCAAGCGCGTCGATCTTGCCACGCAGATTGCCGAGTTCCAGGCCCTGCGCGGCCGGCCGAAGCTGCCCGTGCAGACCGCGTCGCTCACGCCGCCGCTGCCGCAGCTACTGCAGCTGCCGCAGCTCGCGGAGCGACGGGCGCCGCCGCCCACCACGCTCGTGTCCGACGCCGAGCGCGCCAGGTTCGCCGCCCTCGCCGCCGATGAGCCGGCGCCGCCGCGGCTGCTGGGCCAGCCGGCGCTGGCGCAGCGCCCGCCGGCCGAGTACCGCGAGCCGCACGTCGTTGCCGCGCCCGAGTACGACGAGGAGCACCCGGAGGAGCTGTCCTACCGCCCGTTCCCGATCGCGCCGCTCCTCACCGCCACCGCGTCCGTCGACGATCCCGCCCTCGTGCAGATGGTGCACCCCGACCTGAGCCGGGTGCTGGAACTGCTGGACCAGGAGGATAGCGTGCCCCCCATGCGCCTGCGTCCCGGCATCTACGAGGCGGAGGCCCTGTGGGCGCGCCAGTCCGAGGGCGTCCCGGTCGACCTGTCGCTGCTCAGCGATCCGAGGGACACGCCGCGCGCCCCCCGCTCCGACAGCCGCAAGGTGGCGACCCAGGCGCAGTAGGGCGCAATAAGCCGAAGGCGCATTGCGCCGATCCGCGCTTGCCTCACTCGCCGGCCGGCGCGATTGTGCAGAGTGGACTCGGTGCAAATGCGCTTCGCTTATTGCATCCTACGCCGCCCGCTTCAGGAGCTTGCGGTTGATGAGGAGCTCGGCGATCTGCACGGCGTTGAGGGCGGCGCCCTTGCGCAGATTGTCGGAGACCACCCACAGGTTGAGCCCGTTCTCGACGGTGATGTCCTCGCGGATGCGGCTGATGTAGGTGGCGTCCTCGCCGGCCGCCTCCATGGGCGTGATGTAGCCGCCGGGCTCGCGCTTGTCGATCACGAGGCAGCCGGGCGCCTCGCGCAGCGTCTCGCGCGCCTCCTCGGCCGAGATCGGCCGCTCGAACTCGACGTTGACCGCCTCGCTGTGCCCGACGAACACCGGCACGCGCACGCACGTCGCAGTCACCTTGATCCTGGGGTCGAGGATCTTCTTGACCTCGGCCACCATCTTCCATTCCTCGCGCGTGGTCCCGTCCTCCATGAAGACATCGCACTGGGGAATGACGTTGAAGGCGATCTCCTTCGGGAACTTCCTGGGCTCCCGGTCCTCGTTGCCGGGGACGTACTTGTCCTTGGTGCGCGTCCACAACTCGTCCATGGCGTCCTTGCCGGCACCGGAGACGGACTGGTAGGTCGCGACCACCACGCGGCTGATGAGCGCGCGGTCGTGCAGGGGCTTCAGCGCCACGACCAGCTGGGCCGTGGAGCAATTGGGGTTGGCGATGATGTTCTTGCGGGCGTAGCCGGCCACCGCGTCGGCGTTCACCTCAGGGACGATCAGCGGCACGTCCTGGTCGTAGCGCCAAGCCGAGGAGTTGTCGATCACCACGCAGCCCTTGGCGGCGATGCGCGGCGACCATTCCTTCGACACGGCTCCGCCGGCCGACATCAGGCAGAACTGCACCTTCGCGAAGTCGAACGTCTCCAGGTCCTTGCACTTGAGCGTCTTGTCCCCGAACGACGCCTCCACGCCGACCGAGCGGCGCGAGGCAAGCGCGTGCACCTCGTTCACGGGAAACAGGCGTTCGGCCAGGATCGACAGCATCTCCCGGCCGACGTTGCCGGTGGCGCCGACGACGGCGACGTTGTAGCTCATGGGGCTGACTCTGGGGTTGGACGTTCTGGGCTTGAGCTTCCGGAAAGTTGCCCTGCGATAACGCAGGGCGCGCTTTTACCTGCGGTTGCCGGCAAAGTCCATGCGCAGCGACATGCGCTGGCGATCTCTGCGTAGGTTGGGTCGAGCGATAGCGAGACCCAACAAAGCTATCAAAGTCGCCCCTGTCGGGTCTCGCTGCGCTCGACCCAACCTACACGGCGCCGGGCGCCGTGACCGGGATGGGCGCCGCGCGGCGCGTGGGCGCGTCGTCGAAGGAGAGGCCCAGGTCGCGCGCAAGGTGCATCAGGGCGCGCTCGGCGAGAGCGGTGATGGTGAGCAGCGGGTTGACGCCCAGCGAGCGCGGCATCACCGCGCCGTCCATCACGTAGAGCCCCCGGTGCACGTCGGCGCGGGCAGCCGCTGCACGCGCGTCGAACACCTGGCCCTTGTGGTTGACGACGCCCTCGTCGCGGTCGCGACCCAAGCCGCAGCCGCCCAGCGGGTGCGCGGTGGCCGGCTGCCGACCCATCATGGTGCCGGCGAGCGGGTTCTTCACGTACGCGCCGCCGGCGGCCCGCACCAGCGCGCCCAAGGC
>DATBKR010000140.1:0-9408 GCA_036555805.1 Hyphomicrobiaceae bacterium
GATCTTCCGCATCATGCGCCGCATCAACAGCGAGGCCAAGATGAGCCTGCTGCTGGTGGAACAGAACGCTGCGCTGGCGCTCGACCTCGCCGACCACGCCTACGTGCTGGAGACAGGCCGGGTGGTGATGTCGGGCAGCGCGGCGCAAGTGAAGCGCGACGAGGGCGTACGCAAATCCTATCTGGGCTACTGAGGCCATACGCGATGGAGCAGCTCCTTCAGCAGGTCGCCGCCGGATTTGCCAACGGCGCCATCTACGCGAGCCTCGCCCTGGCGCTGGTGATGATCTTCGTCTCCACCAACCACATCAACTTTGCCCAGGGCGAGATGGCGATGTTCAGCGCCTACCTCGGCTGGCAGTTCATGGAATGGGGCCTGAACTTCTGGATCGCGCTGCCGCTCGTGATGGCGCTGTCGTTCGCCGCCGGCGTGGCCATCGAGCGCACCATCCTGCGCCCGCTGCACAGCGCACCCGTGCTGTCGGTGGTGGTGGTGTTCATCGGCCTGCTCACGGCCTTCCACGCGCTGGCCGGCGGCATCTGGACCCACACGATCAAGGCCGTTCCCTCGCCGTTCCCGGAGCTCACGTTTCCCGGCTCCGGCTATATCGGCTCGCACCAGCTCGGCATGGTCGCCGTCACCGTCGTCGTGCTGCTGGCCCTGTTCGCCTTCTTCCGCTTCACGCCGCTGGGGCTCGCCATGCGCGCCGCCGCCCAGAACCCGGCCTCCGCCCGGCTCGCGGGCATCAGCGTCGACTGGATGCTGGCACTCGGGTGGGGCCTCGCCGCGGCGGTGGGCGCGGTGGCCGGCTGCATGGTGGCTCCGGCCGTCTATCTGGAGCCCAACATGATGGCCTCAATCCTGCTCTACGGCTTCGCGGGCGCCCTGGTGGGCGGCATCTCCAGCCCGGGCGGGGCGGTCGCCGGCGGGTTCATCGTGGGCGTGCTGGAGAACCTGATCGCCTACCTCGGCAACGCGGTGGAACGGGCGACCGGCCTCTACATCGTGGGCAACGGCGAGAAGCTGACCGTGGCGCTCGTCATCGTCGTCACCGTCCTCACCCTGAAGCCGAGCGGCCTGTTCGGCCGTGTCACCGTGGAGCGGGTCTGAACCATGGCCGACACCGTCGTCTCCGCAACCGGCACCTCCGCCGCCCCTGCAGCCGCCTTCGTCTGGCGCCATCGCTACGGGCTGCTGCTGGTGATCCTGCCGCTGCTGCTCATCGCCGCGGGCAAGGCCGGCCTCGTCACCAACTTCCAGTTCCTGCAGCTCAGCCTGATGGTCGTCTATGCCATTGCCGTGCTGGGCCTCAATCTGCTGACGGGCTTCAACGGCCAGATCTCGCTCGGCCACGGCGCCTTCTTCGCCGTCGGCGCCTACACGGCGGGCATCCTGATCGCCCAGGCCGACTGGCCGTTCTGGGCGACGCTGCCGATGGCGGCGCTCGCGTGCTTCATCGCCGGATACCTGTTCGGGCTGCCGGCCCTGAGGCTCCAAGGCCACTACCTGGCGCTCGCCACCTTCGCGCTCGCTGTCGCCGTGCCGCAGATCCTCAAGTACCGGCACCTCGAGCCGATCACCAAGGGCGTGATGGGCATCAACGTCTTCAAGGCCGACCCGCCCTTCGGGCTGCCGCTCAGCACCGACCAGTGGATGTTCCTGGTGGCGCTCGCCGTTGCGGCGCTGATGTTCTGGATCGCCCGCAACCTGCTCGACAGCCGCACCGGGCGGGCGCTGATCGCCATCCGCGACCACTCCATGGCCGCGAGCACGATGGGCATCAACATCGCGCATTACAAGGCGGTGACGTTCGGCATCAGCGCCCTCTACACCGGGCTCGCCGGTGCGCTGCACGGCGTCATCTTCGAGTTCGTGGCACCCGACAGCTTCCGCTTCGAGCTCTCGATCTTCATCCTGGTGGGAGCCGTGGTGGGCGGGATCGCCTCGCTGCCGGGCGCGGTCATCGGCGGCATCTTTGTGCAGGTGATCGAGAAATATGCCGATGCGCTCACCAAGAAGATCTCGGTCGCGGTGCAGCTGCCGCTGGATCTCGATCCGTGGCTGATCTACGGGATTGTCCTGATCGCCCTGATGTACGCCATGCCGACCGGCATCGCCGGCGGCATGGCAGGCCTGTGGAGGCGCGTGAAGGCCATGCGTAGTTCGTGACGGCGGCCCCGCCGCTCACGGTTCTATAACCAGCGAAGGAGGAACGCGATGCAACTGTACAAGACATTTCTGGCCGGGGCGGGTGCGCTCGCTCTTGCCCTCACGGCCACCGCGGCGAGCGCCCAGAAAAAGTACGACGAGGGCGCGTCCGACACCGAGATCAGGATCGGCCACACCAACCCCTACTCCGGCAACGCCTCATCTTACGGCACGATCGGCAAGACCATCGACGCCTACTTCAAGATGGTCAACGAAAAGGGCGGCATCAACGGCCGCAAGATCACGTTCATTTCCTACGACGACGGCTATGCTCCGCCGAAGACCGTGGAGATGGTGCGCAAGCTGGTCGAGCAGGACAAGGTGCTGTTGCTCTTCCAGACGCTCGGCACCCCGCCCAACACCGCCATCCACAAGTACCTGAACACCAAGAAGGTGCCGCAGCTGTTCGTGGCCACGGGCGCTTCCGTCTGGGGGCAGCCCAAGGAATATCCCTGGACCATGGGCTGGCAGCCGGACTATCAGACGGAGGGCGTCATCTACGCCAAGCACATCCTGGCCAATGTGAAGGATCCGAAGATCGCCGTTCTGATGCAGAACGACGACTACGGCCGGGACTACTTCAACGGCTTCAAGCGGGGCCTCGGCAAAAACGCCGACAAGATCGTGCAGGTCGCGACCTACGAGGTGGCCGATCCCACGGTCGACAGCCAGATCATCCAGCTGAAGAACTCGGGTGCCAACGCGTTCTTTAACATCACCACGCCCAAGTTCGCCGCCCAGGCGATCAAGAAGGCACACGAGATCGGCTGGAAGCCGGCGCACTACCTCAACAACGTGTCGGTCTCGGTGGGCGCGGTGATGAAACCGGCGGGCTTCGATGCATCGCAGGGCATCATCACGGCGGCATACATCAAGGATCCCACCGATCCGCAGTTCCAGGACAATCCGGACATGGCCGCCTGGCGCGCGTTCATGGACAAGTATTACCCGAACGGCGACAAGACCAGCAGCTTCCCCCCCTACGCCTATGCGGTCTCGTCCACCCTGGTCGAGGTGCTGAAGCGGGCGGGCGACAACCTGACTCGCGAGAACATCATGAAGCAGGCGGCGAGCCTCAAGGCCCTCGAGGTGCCCCTACTGCTGCCGGGCATCAAGATCAACACCAGCGCTACCGACTTCTACCCGATCCAGTCGGTGCGCCTGCAGCGCTTCGAGGGCCAAACCTGGCACCTGTTCGGCGACGTGCTGTCGAACGAGGCTGACTGACGCGGCGAGGCGGTGTCGGATCCTCCGGCTGCGCGGGGGGTGGCACCATGGCTGCGAGGCCGGTTGCGGAATGGTGTCAGACCCGGTGGGTCTGACACCTCCGCCAGGCCGGTTGCGAAATTGTGTCAGACCCCGGAGGGTCTGACACTCAGCTGCCTGTCCAGCCGCCGCGCGGCCTCCAGCAGGGCGCGCACGCCGAAGTCGGCGTCCTCCACGGCGATCGACTCGGCGGGGTTGTGGCTGATGCCGTCCTTGCAGCGCAGGAAGATCATGCCTGAGGGGCAGTGGCCCGCCATGATCATGGCGTCGTGGCCGGCGCCCGACGGCAGCCGCAGCGGCTGCTGGCCGCAGGCCGCGATGGCCTCGCTCGCGGCGCCGATGACGAGCGGGTCGAGGGCCGCCGCCGCGTTGCGCTGGTAGGTGTTGATCGCGACCTCCACGCGACGCCGGCGGGCGATCTCCTGCAGCGCCGGCGCCAGCGCGCCGTGGGCGCGCTCGCGCACCGCGTCGGAGGGGCTGCGCATGTCGATGGTGAAGCTGACGCGGCCGGGGATGACGTTCTGCGCGCCCGGCAGCGCGGCGATGCGGCCGACGGTAGCCACCAGGTGCGCCTCGGACGCGCCGATGCGCTCCACCGCGAGGACCAGCTCGCTGGCCGCAGCGAGCGCGTCGCGGCGCCGGCCCATGGGCACGGTGCCGGCATGGCCGGCGAAGCCGGTGACGGTCACGACCGATCGCAACGAGCCGTTGATGGCCGTGACGGCCCCGAGCGCGAGCCCCTGCGCCTCCAGGATCGGCCCCTGCTCGATGTGCAGCTCCAGATAGGCAGCGATCTCGCCTCTGGGGCGGATGCAATCGCGCCAGGCGTCGGCACTGCCGCCGGCGCGGGCGAGCGCCTCGCGCAC
Organism: Hyphomicrobiaceae bacterium; assembly: GCA_036555805.1. Taxonomy (GTDB): domain Bacteria; phylum Pseudomonadota; class Alphaproteobacteria; order Rhizobiales; family Hyphomicrobiaceae; genus AWTP1-13. The sequence goes on from DATBKR010000140.1 coordinate 4,341, forward strand.
GGTGACGCCGTCGGCGTCGCGGGCGTCGAGCAGATCGGGGCCGACGGCGCCGGTGAGCGCCGAGGATGTGAGGATGTGGGCCGGGAAGCGCGAGCCTTCCTCCTCGCCGAAGGCAGCGACCTCGATGGCATGCTCCAGCCGCTCCCCGCGGTTGCGCAGCTCGGCGACCGCGGCAATGGCGCCGAGGACGCCCAGGCTGCCGTCGTAGCGGCCGGCATCGACGACGGTGTCGATGTGCGAGCCCAGCATGATGGCGGGGGCGCCGGGCCGCCTGCCCTCGTAGCGGCCGAACGCGCTCATCAGCGGATCGGTGCGCACGCTCATGCCGGCCTCCGTCATCCACGCCTCAACCTGGCGCATGGCGGCGAGGTGCGCGGGGCTCAGGTAGCGGCGGGTGAGCTGGCCCTCGACCTCGGTGAAGGCCGCCAGCGCGTCGAGCCGGGCCATCAGGTCGGGGCCGAAGCGCAGCTCGGGGGAGGTCTGGTGGGCGTGGTTGGGCATCGTTGTGGAGCGTGGTGTGCCGCGGTGGTGGGTGGGGAGGGCTCGATTTTCATAGCGGGGCCCGGCGCCGATCGCCAGCTGCGCAACTTCGGCAAGGCCAAGTCTCTCGCCGCACCGCGCAGCCTGTGCAGCATTGTCATCTTAGCGTACACATCGGGCCGGGCTCCGCCGTCGCGGCCTAGATGATGACGTCGAGGATGGCGAGTGCAATACCCGGCTACAGATTCATAAGGACGAACCCATTGCGTGTCCGTATCCGCACCCACCCTGGAGAGGTGCTGCGCGAGGAGTATCTGAAGCCGCTCGGGCTGAGCGCGCGCGCCCTGGCCGAGACGATCGGGGTGCCCGCCAACCGGCTGAGCGAGATCGTGCGCGAGCGCCGGGGCGTTACAGCGGACACCGCCCTGCGCCTCGGCCGATACTTCGGCACCGATACGCTGCTCTGGATCAACCTGCAGGTTGCGCACGACCTGTCCAAGGCCCAGGCCGAGACGGACTATTCGCGGATTCCGACGCGGGCGGCGTGACAGGGGTCCGTGACAGGGGTCAGACCCCTCGCCGCCAAGCTCGGAGAAAATCCAACCACGTCTGGTGCGAGGGGTCTGACCCCTACCTTCACCCCCGCTGGCTTGCCGCGACCTTCACGCTGTCCGACCGCAGCTGCCCGCAGGCGGCCATGATGTCGCGGCCGCGGGGGGTGCGCACGGGGCTGGCATAGCCGGCCCGGTTGACGATCTCGGCGAAGCGCTCGATCTGTTCCCAGTCGGAGCATTCGTAGCCGGCGCCCGGCCAGGGGTTGAACGGGATCAGGTTGATCTTGGCCGGGATGCCGGCCAGCAGCCTTACCAGCGCCTTGGCCTCGGCGAGGCTGTCGTTGACGCCCTTCAGCATCACGTACTCGAACGTGATGCGGCGCGCGTTGGAGAGGCCCGGGTAGGCGCGGCAGGCCGCCAGCAGCTCGGCGATCGGATACCTGCGGTTGAGCGGCACCAGTTTGTCGCGCAGCGCGTCGCCGGTGGCGTGCAGCGAGATGGCGAGCATGGTGCCGCTCTCCGCGCCCCAGCGGCCGATCTCGGGCACCACGCCGCTGGTGGAGAGCGTGATGCGGCGCCTCGAGAAGGCGAGGCCGGCGCTGTCGGCGGCGACGGCCATGGCGTCGCGCACGTTGTCGAAGTTGTAGAGCGGCTCGCCCATGCCCATCAGCACCACGTTGGTGATCTTGCGCGCGCCGGCGGACATCGGGCGGCCGTCATCGAGGGGCGCGGCGCCGGGCCAGTCGCCGACCGCGTCGCGGGCGAGGAGGATCTGGCCGACGATTTCCTCCGACGTCAGATTGCGCACCAGGCGCTGCGTGCCGGTGTGGCAGAACGAGCAGGTGAGGGTGCAACCGACCTGGCTCGATATGCACAGCGTGCCGCGGCCGGGCTCGGGGATGAACACCGTCTCGATCTCGGGCGGCCTCGCCTCGCGGCCGCGCACGGGCAGCCGCAGGAGCCACTTGCGGGTGCCGTCGGCCGAAACCTGGGCCGCGGCAATCTCGGGCCGCGCCAGCGTGTAGGCGGCGGCGAGCGCGCCGCGCAGGTCCCTGGAGACATCCGACATCGCCTCGAACGAGCGGGCACCGCGGGCGTAGAGCCAGCCCCACAGCTGGCCAACGCGCATCCTGAGCTGCCGCTCCGGCACCCCCACGGCCGCCAGCGCGGCGGCGAGGCCATCGCGGCCGAGGCCGGCCAGCGACGGCTTGAGCGGCGCAGTCGCTGTCGCGGGTCGGGCCGGCGCGGCCGGCGGCCCCACGGCGCAAAGGTCGGAGATCGGATCTGAGATCGAGTTCATGGGCCCGGCGGACGTGTTGCGCCGCTATGTAGCGATGAACGCTGCCCGAGTGAAGACCGGTGTGAAGCCCGCCGTGAGGCACTTCGACGGCGGCCTGGCAGCGGCCTGCAGGCGCTTCAGCGGCCCTCCGGCCCTTACGCGGCCCTTCTGCGCCAGTTCCAGCCGGTGAGCGGACGTGCGCAGAGGGCCATCGCGATGCGGTCCACGGCCGTGCTCCAGTCGGCCCCCTCGGCGCCGAGGCCGAACGCGGCCAGTGCCGCGCGCGGGTTCCCGCCGTCGCGGAAGATGCCCGCGCACGCTTCCCGGGCATAGCCCATGGCCTGTTCCCACTGCACAGAATTTATATGGCGACGGTGCTGCATTCTGGTCCCTTCCTGCGTATGATCCAGCCGAGGGGCCGTACCGACCCCCCTGCGCCCGTTGGGGCGCGGCAGGCGCATCCAGCGTTGCGGCTTCCCGACGCTAAACCTGGACCCGTGAAGCCCGATTGACATGCGCGTCACACGCTGAATGCGCCTGCCTCGTGGACCGACGCTATACTGAAGCGGTCCCTGAACTCACCTCACGCCCCTCCCGAGACTGGGGCCGTCCCTTTTTTCGTCCTTGGCGCACCCGACGCGGCTCAAGCGTCGAACGGCCTGCGGATCGTTAGATGTGCCGTCCTTGCCCGGTTGCGGCCGGCAAGGGCGGCGAGCCGCCCGGCGATACGCTCGACTTTCTTCGCCTCGGCGGCCCGTTTCAGACCCTGAAGCGTCGGGCCCAATGCCATTTTCGGCGACTGACGCGACTGGTGCTCGGACGCAGAACGCAACTCGAACACGCCATTGAACGCAGGTACTCGACGAGACGCAGAACCGAACTCGGACGCTTCACTCACACAACGCAACCGCACGCCACGCACGCAACCGACGCGACTTGAAACGTTCACAGGCATCTTCTCGTGCACTTCCTGGGCGGGATGGGACGGAACGCGAAACATGCGACATCACCCGTTGGACAGCGGACTACCGTTATAAGAACGGGCGACGGCCCAATTCCAGCTCACGCCTTTTCCTTGCCAAAGCTGGCCCCGTTCAGGACCCACCTTGGGGTAGGTACGCAACGCTATTGACCGAAGGGCGGCCCCCGACGCGGCACCGGAACTCACAGGGGGCCGTTAACAGTTTCTTAGCCGATCGTTCGCTTTGTGTTCGGCTATGGCCCTATATACACAGCCGTTTGTGTCGCAGATATGGCACAGATTTGGGAGAAAACGGCATTCCCGGACAATTAGCTTGACAGATGTTGGGCGGCGACGACCCGCTTCGCCAGCGCGTTTTGCTGGCCTTCCGCGCCCGTTCTGGCCCGCCGGAGGGCCCTGCAGCACCACGCCAGAACCAGTCTCGGCACCAGAAGCGCATGAACGAGGCCTTTCTCCGAACCGGTCCCAGCCAGGCCCGCGCACGCTTCCTGTGCGCCCACGGCGCCGGCGCAGGCATGGACACACCCTTTCTCAGGACCTTCGCCGGTCTCCTCGCCGATCGCGGCATCGCGACTCTGCGCTTCGAGTTCGCCTACATGGCCGCCCGCCGGCAGGGCGGCCCGCGCCGGCCACCGCCCAGGGCCGAGGGCCTGGTCGGGGAGTACCGCGCGGCGGTGGCCGCGGCCCTGGCGGAGGCCGGAGCCGAGCCCCGAGATGGGATGCTCCAGGGCGTCCCCCTCGTCATCGGCGGCAAGTCCATGGGCGGCCGGGTGGCGAGCCTCGTCGCCGGCGAGCTGCACGGGGCGGGCCGCATCGCCGGGCTCGTGTGCCTCGGCTACCCGTTCCACCCACCGGGCAAGCCCGAGCGGCTGCGCACGGCCCACTTGGCTGCCCTGGCTTGCCCCACCCTCATCGTGCAGGGCGAGCGCGACCCCTTCGGCTCCCGCGCCGAGGTGGAGGCGCTCATCGGGGCCAGGGCGCTCTCCCCCGCCATCGCCTTCCACTGGGCCGGCGACGGTCACCACGACCTGGGCCCCCGCGGCGGCTCCGGCTTCACCCGCAAAGCCAACCTCGCTGCCGCCGCCGACGCCGTCGCGGAGTGGAGTCAATCCATTCGGTCACGGAAGGTCTGATCACTGCTACTGCGCGACGTTCGGTGGCGGCGCGGCCGTGCCCCAGATCTTCTCCAGGCCCTGCACCCGCCCGCAATTGAACTTGTAGAACCGATACCGGTAGGGGTTCTTCTTGTAGTAGCCCTGGTGATAATCCTCGGCCGCGTAGAACGGGCCGGCGGCGGCAATCTCCGTCACGATCGCCTGCTTGAATCGCCCCGAGGCCTGCAGCGCGCGCTTGGCGGCCTCGGCGATCTTCCGCTGCCCGTCGTCGTGGACGAAGATGGCGCTGCGGTATGAGCTGCCGAGGTCGCAGAACTGCCCGTCGGCCTGGGTGGGGTCGATGTTGCGCCAGAACCAGTCCACCAGCTGCCCGTAGCTCACCTTGGCCGGGTCGAAGGTGACGCGCACCGCCTCGGCGTGCCCGGTGTCCTCGCGCGAGACCTGCCGGTAGGTGGGATCGGGCACGTGGCCGCCGGTGTAGCCCGCGACCGCCGAGATCACGCCCGGCACCTTCTCGAACGCCTCCTCCACGCACCAGAAGCAGCCGCCGGCGAAGGTGGCGGCGGCGGTGGTGCCGGCGCCCGGCGCCTTGCCGGCGGGAGACGGCGCCTGCGCCGCGGCTGCCCCGATGCCGGCGGCGAATGCCAGCGCCCACAGC
>DATBKR010000141.1:0-5888 GCA_036555805.1 Hyphomicrobiaceae bacterium
GCTGGACGCCGGCCTTGGCGAGGATGGCGCGCAGCTCGTCCGGCGGCTTCAGGGTGCCGTCCGAATTGAGAAGCGACGCGAAGGGCACGTTGCGTGAGCCTGGAATGTGGCCGACCCGCAGGCCGGGACGCGGATCGGGATCGCGGCCCTCGAAGCGGCCGGCAGAGCGGGCATCGACGATCTGGGCCACCGCGTTGCCGATCAGCGCCTTCACCTCGCTCACATCGCGCACCAGTTCGGCATGGAAGCGCGGCGAGAAGTGGCGCGCGGTGCGGCGCGGCGGTTCGCCGTCCTCAACGGGCCGTCCCTCCGCCTTCCACTTCTTCAGGCCGCCATTGAGCACCGCCACATCGTTGTGGCCCATGGTGCGGAACATCCACCACGCACGCGCCGCCGAGTAGAGGCCCACGCTGTCGTAAGCGACGACGCGCACGCCGTCGCCGATCCCCATGCGCTTGACGCGGCTGGCGAACTTGACGGTGGAGGGCAGCATGTGCGGCAGCGGGCTCTCCTCGTCGGCAATGTCGTCGATGTCGAAGAACAGGGCGCCGGGGATGTGCTCGGCGAGGTACTCCGCCTTGGCGTTGCGGCCGGCGCTGGGGAGGTGCAGGGAGGCATCGATGACGACGATGTCGGGCGCATCGAGGCGCTCCGCCAGCCAGTCGGTCTCGACGATCCAGGGCGATGCGAGTTCGGTCATGGGCTTTGCCTCCCGTTGTTCTTGTGATGCCGAGGTCAGACGCTTGCGATGTAGGGGTCAGACCCCTCGCGCAGGCGCTGATGCCGGGGTCAGACCCCTCGCGCAAACGCTGCCATTCATACCACGGTCGAGGCGAGGGGTCTGACCCCGTTACGGTGCCCTCCGTCAGGCGAACGAGAGGCGGATGCGGCGGTTCAGCTTGCCCTTCTTCTCGATTCGGGTGACGACAACGCGGCCGATCTCGCCGGTGCGGCGGACGTGGGTGCCGCCGCACGGCTGCATATCGACAGCACCGTTGTCGCCGATGAGGACGAGGCGCACGCGACCGGTGCCCATCGGCGGCTTCACCGACATGGTGCGCACGAGGCCTGGGTTCGCCTCCAGCTCGGCGTCGCCGATCCAGCGCTCGGCTACAGGGTGGTCGGCGGCGATCAGCGCGTTGAGGTCGGTCGTCAGCCTGTCCTTGTCCACGGCGGAGGGATCGTCGATGTCGAAGTCGAGGCGGCTGTCGTCGGGGTTCACCTGGCCGCCGGTGACCGGGAACTTCACCAGCGCGCACAGCAGGTGCAGGCAGGTGTGCATGCGCATGAGCGGCGACCGGAACCCCCAGTCCAGGCTCGCCCGCACGCTCTGGCCCGGCGCCGGCAGCACCGCGCCCTCGGCGGGCACGTGGACGATCGTGCTCTTGTCGGCGTCGTAGACCGTGGTGGCGATGGGGCAGCCACCGCTACCCTCAATCTCCAGCACACCCTTGTCCCCCGGCTGCCCGCCGGCCGCCGCGTAGAACACCGTCCGGTCCAGAACGATCCCGCCGCGATCGTTGATGGCGAGGACGTGCGCGGTGCAGTCGCGCAGGTAGGCATCGGTGCGGTAGAGACGCTCGGTCATGTCTTGTCATACCGGGGCTTGTCCCCGGCATCCAGCCAACAGCGAGCGCCGGAGCAAGCGGCAAGATGGACCCCGGCGACAAGCGCCGGGATGACACTTGCTTCCCGCACTTGCTTCCCGCACTCGCTTCACAACGCCTAACCCTTCTCGGTCTCCACGAACACGGCGGGCACCGCGGGTGGCGGCTGGGCCAGCCACTCGGGCACGGGCAGGTTCTTCGACCGCAGGAACGCCGGGTCGAAGAGCTTGGACTGGTAGCGGGTGCCGTAGTCGCAGAGCATGGTCACGATGGTGTGGCCGGGGCCCATCTCCCTGGCGAGGCGGATGGCGCCGGCGACGTTGACGCCGGTGGAGCCGCCCATGCACAGGCCCTCCTCCTGCAGGAGCTGGAAACAGACCGGGACCGATTCCTCGTCCGGGATGAGGTAGGCGTGGTCCACGACGGCGCCGGCGATGTTCTGAGTGACGCGGCCCTGGCCGATCCCCTCCGTGATGGAGGAGCCTTCGGCCTTCAACTCGCCGGTGGTGTAGTAGCTGTAGAGCGCGGCGCCGGGCACGTCGGCGAGCGCGATCCGGACGCCCTTGTTCTTGGCCTTGAGGCCGTCGGAGACGCCGCCCAGCGTGCCGCCGGAGCCGACCACCGAGACGAAGCCGTCCACCTTGCCCTGCGTGTCGGCCCAGATCTCCTCGGAGGTGCCCTCGACGTGGGCGCGCCGGTTGGCGGTGTTGTCCCATTGGTTGGCCCAGATGGCGCCGTTGGGCTCGGTGGCGGCCAGCGCCTCGGCCAGGCGCTCGGAGTAGTGCACGTAGTTGTTGGGGTTCCGGGAAGGGACCGCCGGCACCTCGATCAGCTGGGCGCCCAGCAAGCGCAAAGCGTCCTTCTTCTCCCTGCTCTGGGTCTCGGGGATGACGATGACGGTGCGGAAGCCCAGGGCGTTGCCGATCACGGCGAGGCCGATGCCGGTATTGCCTGCCGTGCCCTCGACGATGGTGCCGCCGGGCCGGAGCGTGCCGCGCTGCACCGCATCCTGGATGATGAACAGGGCGGCCCGATCCTTCACGGACTGGCCGGGGTTCATGAATTCCGCCTTGCCCAGGATGGTGCAGCCGGTCTCCTCGGACGCGCGCCTGAGCTTGATGAGGGGCGTGTGGCCGACTGCGGCGACCACGCCGCTGGCGATAGTCACGGGAGGGGCCCTCCGTTTGCAGCTGCAGGGGGGCCCAACCTAAAGAGGGGGGTCGGGAGGCGCAAGAAGGCGGCCCAATCGTCCCTTCTCCGGCCTCCTTGCCCGGAAACGACTGTCAACATCCGCTCGGCCGTGCAGTGGGATCATGAAGCCACTGCGATGATGGATTTGCTCATGCCCAGAACCCGCTCTCTCAGGATCTTGGACTTCGGGAAGTAGAACTGCAACTCGGTCTTGGAAATAAGCTCGATCTCCAGGACGCCGCGCAGGGCCTCCTGTGGATCGGCGGGCTTTGCGGGCGAAAGCGGCCACCGCCGTATTGCCCACGCACGCGCGCCCTGGGGCAGAAACTGCAGGCCTGGAAAGAGCCAATGCGGTTCGATCGGAAAATAGAGGTTCGGGGTCTGCACCCAATGGCGCGGCGCCATGGCGTGGACCACCGCAGCGAAGTCGCAGCGGCGGGCGAAACCTCCAACGTGTTCGATCACCGAGTTGGAATAGACCAGGTCATATCGCTCCGCGCGGAGCGCAGCCGGCGGGTCGCAGGCGTCACCCTGTACCGCAGTCAGCCAGCCAAGGCGGCTCGCCTCGGGCAACAGGTTGAGCACGGTGACGGACGCGGGGCGGACTGGGCTGGCCTCCCAGTGTCTGACCATGCCCCCGAGATCCAGCACCCGCATGTCCGCGATACCGGGAAAGGTCCTGGCGAACGTCAGCCAGCGCTTCTGTCGCAGGCTCGTTCCAATAGACGGAGCCTCGGTAGGGTGCGCGATCAGCCTCCGCAAGCGTCCTGACATGTGCATAATTATCCTAAGATCCTGACTATATATATCTTCATATCCTCTCTGGTTGAATGGAGTGTCAAGTCTCCGCGGAATTAGGCGTCAGTTTTCCACTCAGTATGGTCGGAACGCGCATTCCGGCGGTTGGGGGGCAGGCTGAAGGCAGCAAACGGAGGGCGCCGGGATGCACGATGAACGGCCGACGGGCCGGCGGCCGGAGTGCCGGCGACTGCCGTTGCCGGTCCATTGAAGCGGGCTTGGACCCGATTTCAGCATTGATCTAGTGGGAGCGGGCCCGATATATGTGCCCCCGACCCACAGCGCAGGCGTCGCGGGCAAGCATGGGTCGGCCCTGATGGCGCCCTGCCCGGCGGCGCCGGAGCGTCCCGGAGGTTCCGGGGGGTTTCGCGGGCGTGGCGGAACTGGCAGACGCGCCAGGTTTAGGTCCTGGTGACGCAAGTCGTGGGGGTTCGAGTCCCTCCGCCCGCACCATGCGACGCCTGTCGGCGGACCTGTCCTGCAAGCAAGCCCCCTCGTGCGGCTGGAAACGAGTGAGACGAGAGCGATGCAAGTTACGGAAACCAGCACATCGGGCCTGAAGCGTGAGCTAAAGGTGGTGATCGGCCAGGGCGAACTCGGCCAGCGCTTCCAGTCGCGCATCGACGAGGTCAAGGACACGGTCCAGCTCAAGGGCTTCCGCAAGGGCAAGGTGCCGGTGGCCCACCTCAAGAAGCTGTTCGGCCGCTCGCTGATGGCGGAGGTCGTGCAGCAGGCCCTGGAGGAGACCAGCCGCAAGGCCATCTCCGACCGCAACGAGCGGCCGGCGCACCAGCCGACCATCGGCGGCTTCGGCGAGAACAAGGACGAGATGGACAAGATCCTGGCCGGCCAGGGCGATCTTGCCTACACGCTGTCGTTCGAGGTGCTGCCCAACATCACCGTCGCCGACCTGTCGGAGCTCAAGCTCGAGCGCGAGGTTGCGGAGGTGAGCGACGAGGCCGTCGAGAAGGCCCTGTCCGACCTGCGGCAGGCCTCCATCCGCTACGAGGCGGAGGAGGACCGGGCGGCGGCTATGGGCGACCGCCTGACGGTGGATTACGTCGGCCGCATCGACGGCGCGGAGTTCGACGGCGGCCGTGCCGAGGGTGCCGAGCTGGTGCTGGGCGAGGGCCAGCTCATTCCGGGCCTCGTCGAGGGTCTCGTGGGGGTCAAGGCGGGCGAGGAACGCGTGGTGGCCGCCAAGTTCCCCGAGGCCTACGGGGCGAAGGAGCTTGCCGGCAAGGACGCCGACTTCACCGTGACGGTGACGGAGGTGGCCAAGTCCGTGCTGCCCGAGGCCGACGAGGAGTTCGCCAAGACGCTGGGGGCGCAGTCGCTGGCCGAGCTCAAGGACATGCTGCGCGCCCGCATTGCCGCCGAGTATGGCGGCGTCACCTACGCCAAGCTCAAGCGCCAGGTGATGGACGCGCTCGACAAGGCCCACGATTTCGCGCTGCCCGAGGCCCTCGTGGCGAGCGAGTTCAACGCGATCTGGAGCCGGGTGGGCGCCGCGCCGCAGGCTGAAGACGGGACGGAGCCCGCCAAGCCGGAGGATGAGCGCAAGGCCGACGTGCGCCGGATCGCCGAGCGGCGGGTGCGGCTGGGGCTGCTGATCGGCGACATCGGCGAGAAGCAGAAGATCGAGGTGAGCGAGGACGAGCTGAAGCGCGCCCTGATCGCCCGCGCGCGCAACTTTCCGGGCCAGGAGCGGGCCGTCTACGAATACTACCAGAAGAACCCGTCGGCGGTGATGGAGCTGAAGGGGCCGATCTTCGAAGACAAGGTGATCGGCCACGTCATCGAGCAGGCCAGGCCGGCGGACAAGAAGGTGTCGGTGGAGGAGTTGTACAAGCCCGTGGAGGACGACGCGGCCTGGATCGATGGGGCTGCCCAGCACGCCGACGACCACGGGCACGATCACGGGCACGATCATGACCATCACGACCATGACCATGGCCATCATGACCACGGCCATGACCACCATGGCCATGACCACGAGCATCACGATCACGGACACCAGCACCACGACGACGGCGGCAAATCGTGAGGCGTCTTGAATGCGCGCCCGCGCGCGCCAATCTTTGTTTGCACTTCAGCCGGGCAGAAGCCCCAGGGGCGACGATGGACAGCTCAATCCCTCCCATCACCAACACGTTCTGGCCCGTCGTGGTCGAGCAGACCAACCGCGGCTGGGAGCAGTGGAGCCTGCCGTCGCGCCTGCTCAAGGAGCGGATCATCTTCCTGTCGAGCCCGATCAACGACGAGGTGGCGGCCTCGATCTGCATGCAGCTG
>DATBKR010000142.1:0-3240 GCA_036555805.1 Hyphomicrobiaceae bacterium
CTCTACGTTTGAGAATATGTCCGCTTCTTTGGTTACGACACCACTCAAGCTGGCACGGTGCCCCATGGCGCATACCTTCTTCACAATCGGACATTCGACGCGGTCGATCGAAGAGTTCGTGGCCCTGCTCCGCCAGGTGGAAGTTCGGCTCGTAGTGGATGTGCGAACGGTTCCGCGCTCGCTGCGGAACCCGCAGTTCGGCAGGGATGTCCTGCCCGCGTCCCTGGCGGGACCGGGCATCGGCTACACGCACATCGCTGAACTCGGCGGACTGCGCAGCCATAGCCCGGGCGTTCCATCCGAACTGAACGCCTTCTGGAGGAACGAGCGCTTCCACAACTATGCCGACTACGCCATGGGGCGCACTTTCCGATCGGGCCTGCGCAAGCTCAGAAACGCAGGACGGACGCAGCGCTGTGCCGTGATGTGCGCGGAAGCCGTGTGGTGGCGGTGTCATCGCCGCATTATTGCGGACTATCTGATCGCGGCGGGCGAGACTGTGATCCACCTCATGGGGCGAGGCCGAACGGAAGTTGCGCGGAGCACCGGCGCCGCCATGCCTGGGCCCAACGGGGCGCTGGTGTACCCTCGCCCAGGGTCAGGCGACGCGGCCGAAGGCTGAGGCGACGGCTGCCCAGCGGGCGTCACGCACTGTGGGTGCTGCATTCAGCCGGTCTCTCCGACCTCGATGATCTGTTCTGCACGCGGCAGGAACGGCCATGCCTAGGTCGGCAACTCGCCGGTCTCCCGGTCTCCGCTGGATGGCTGAGGCGCGGCGAGACGTGTGACGGGCTCCTCCAGGAGCCGCACCTGTGAGCCCGAAAGGGAACGCGCTTGCTCGTTGTGGACGGTGTAGAGCTGCGGGGTCGCACGATTGATGTGGAGCTGGAAAATGTCTGGCCGATTGTAGTGACCTGCAAAGTCGTGCCGAAGCTTCATCGCAATGCACGTCTCAAGGTCACAATCGGCATAGAGAATGCCTTCCTCGACGCCCATCGGTCCCGCAATGACGCGAAGGTTGGGTGACACGATCACGCTGCCGCCGCAGTATTTCGGATCCCGGACGACCTTCTCCTGTTCCGGCGCGAGCTCGAGCTTGCGGATCATTTCATCGTCGACAACGCCGCAGGCCGAGACGACGTACGCCTTGCTGACTTGGGCGAAGGCCTGGCTGTCCACGGAAACCCGGATTCGCATCGGATCGCCGCTGGTCGGGAAATAGTTGGGCCAGCTCATGACGTGGACGCGAGTACCTTCCGCAGTGAGGGCGAAAACTGCCAGCGGATTGGAATTCTCACCGCAGATCAGGCCGCTCATCGGCCCGAAGCCGGTCTGGAATGCACCGAAGGTGTCGCCAAAGCCGCCGGTATGCACGAGCCGCTCGCCCACTGTCGGCATGATCTTCTGGTGCTTGCCGATCAGCGAGCCGTCCGGACCCAGGTACACCTGGGTGTTGAACATGGTGCCCGTGGTATGAGGAAGCCTCTCGCACACGCCCACCACGACGTAGGCGTTGGCATCCTGTGCTGCGGCCGACAGCGCCGCGACCTCGGGGCCGGGTATCGTGACCGAGTTTTTGAAGAGTTCGATGGCCAGTCGATTGGAGAGCGTCCCGGTTGCGGAATGATTGTGGTACCAGATCGGATGCGCTGGGATGAAACCTTCCGGAAATGCGATGAGTTGCGCGCCGCTGCGACCCGCTTCGCGGATCAGTCGGCACGCCTTCCCGGTCGATCCTTCTCGGTCGAGAAAGACGGATGCCGCCTGCACTGCTGCGACTTTGATTTTGGGATAGCTGTCGCCCATTGCATGTTCCGTAGAGAGTCCCGGAGAGCGCTGCCCCGCACAGGGACACGGTCTACATCGACGGCACGTCCCTGCAGGCGGCGCGCCGGTGCTGGACCTACGCCTTCGCCGCCACCGTCTCCATCTCGACGAGCCACTTCGGGTTCGCAAGACCGGCTACCACGACCCACGTCGATGCCGGGGTGTGGCCGGGCTTCAAATACTTCTCCCGGTGCGCCATGACGTGCTTCAGTCCATCCGGGTCCGTCGAATAGACGTTGAGGCGGACGATATCCTCAGGGCCCATCCCGGCGTCCGCAAGGATGGCAAGGGTGTTCTGCCAGATTTGATCGTGCTGGGCTTCGAACCCATCCGGGATGCTCCCGTCCGGGCGCATGCCGACCTGTCCGGCGGTGAAAAGCCACCTCGCGTTCGGTGGAACCTCGACGCTGTGGCTGTACTTCGCGGCCGGGGGTGCGACGGAAGGTGGGTTGCGCGTCTTCAGCATGGTTGAACTCCGAATGTTGCCAAGCCGTGCGCCCGCCTTGCGTCGTTTGTCAGCCCTGCGGGCGCCCCGCCACGACGCTTTCCTCCTACACCACGCCTCGGGACGTCAACTGGCTTGCGCCCAGGCAAGTGGCCGCACACGGCACGGCAATCCGCGGATATCGCTCGACCCCGACACCGGATCGTACGGTCCGTCATAGGTGAGCGCGGCATTGATATTGACGTCGAGGGCGCCATGCTCCGGCGCGGGGTCGCCCGGCAGCCACCAGCCCATGCCGGTGTTGACCACCTCCCGCGGCGTGTCATCCGACAGCCGCACGCGCAGCCGGCAGGCGCCCTTGCCGCGCGCAACCTCCAGATGCACCCACGCGCCGTCGTTGAGTCCCAGCGCCCGTGCCGTCTCGGGATGCATGGTGAGCTGCGGATCCGGCGACACCTTCAGCGCCCACGGCTGATCGCGGAAGCGCGAATGATGGTAGCTCTTCTCTCGATCCCCCGTGACGAGGATCAGCGGGAACGCGTCGGCCTCGGCTGCCTGCGGCCGCGATCGGGCCGGTGGCTGGAAGCTCGGAAGCGGGTCCAGGCCGAGTTCCTCCAGCACCGGCGAGTACAATTCGACCTTGCCCGTGCGTGTCCCGAACGACCGCTGCTCCGGAGTGACCGGCGCGGCGCTCACCTGGTGATACCCCGTCCGCTCCAGGTCCTCGATGCGGATGCCGCTGTCGCCCAGGAGGCAGGTGTTGAACTCGCGCTGCGAGCGCCACGGCAGCAGGTGGCGCGTGATCGCCTGCCGCTCCGCCATCTTGGCTAGCAGCGGCAGGGCGATATCGATCTCCGAGCGTGCCTCGCCCTGGGGCGGCACCACGGCGCGCGTGAACAGCACCGTCGGACCCGACGGCATGAACGACACCTCCTCCTCCTCCAGGGTCGTCGTCTTCGGCAGCACGA
>DATBKR010000143.1:0-4654 GCA_036555805.1 Hyphomicrobiaceae bacterium
GCAGTTCTTCGCCAGCTGATAGAGCGCGGACGGCCTGATCATCCCCTTGGAATCGGCCAGCTTCAAGCGCGCCTCCGCCTCGGCCTTGGTCTCGGTCTTCTCGGTCTTGCCGCTGAACTGGCTGTGGACCTTGATCCAGTCCTCGCCGGGGCTGTGGCAGGACTCGCAGGAGATGCCGGCAATCGCCTGCTTTCTGTTGTCCTTCTCCTGCACTGTGTAATGGCAGGTCAGGCACAAACTCTCCGACCTGATGCGCCGCACGCCCATTTTTTCCGCGATTACGTCCGCTTCCTTGCGGCGCGGCATCTCGCGAAAGGTCTTGAAATGATGCGAGCCCTTCCACGCCTCGACCTCCTGCTTGTGACATTCGGCGCAGGCATTCGGACCGACGATCTTGGCGCCATCGGACGCAGCTACGCGGTCCGCGGCAAAGCCGATGATCATCATCAGCAAGCCGCAGAGACAAAGCACGGAAGACCGGAGAGGGGCCCTGGGCCAGAACCGGATCGACCGGAGGCTATGCGCGCTGAGGACGATAATGGCTTCTCACCCTTGCTTCAGCCACCTTGTACGCCCGCATCGGCCGTTCCCGCCGATTGCGGGGGCGATCGAGAGCGAGCCACCCCATCGCGCGAGTCAGAACGCTTTCCTCGACCGTGTCGTCGGTCGTCGGCAGGAACGGATCCGCATAGCAGGCCGCGCCGAAGCCCGCCGCGATCGATTTGATCGAATCGACCATCCCCGGCGCGCCGCAGGCGTAGACCACATCGCTCGGCAGCAGATGCGGCAGATAGTCGGTCGGCCGACCCGGCTTCACCCCTTTGCTCGAGCTCTGCAGCGAGCTGCAGATAGGCACGACGAGGACATTGGGAAAGAGGGCCAGCCGCGCGAGAGCCGGGCCCATGTAGAGCGACTCGATGCTGCGGCCGCCGGCGATGACCATCATCATGCGCTTCGGGTTCTCGCGCAGCGCCGCGACGGCGATCGACCAAATCGGCGCAAAGCCGGTGCTGGTGGCGACGAGAATCAGCCGGCCGTCCAGATTGGGGCGGAAATGCGCCGAGCCATAGGGGCCGGTCAGCTTCACCCGATGGCCCGGCCTGATGCGCCTGCCGAGCGACCGGGTGACACGCCCATCCTTCATGCGCCGGACATGGAACCAGACCGACCGGTTGCTCGGATTGCCGCTCAAGGGATGGGTGATGCTGAAGGGACGGCTGGGATAGCCGCTGAAGCGCACCTGCGCATATTGCCCCGCGAGATAGGGCAGCGCGTGATTCGTCCTGATGCCGACTTCCATCACCTCGTGCGACAGCGGGCGCAATGAGGTCAGCACGCCTTCGACGGTGCGAACACCCGACGACTGGTTCTTCTCGATCACCGCATCGCCGATGATTCGGCACTGGCAGGCATGAACGATGCCCGGCTCGGAGCCTTCGCCGCCCCGCACGTGGCCGGATACCAGCCTTACACAGCACGTGCCGCAGTGGCCGGCGCGGCAGTCATAGGGCAGGTCGACGCCGTTTCTCAGAGCAGCGTCCAGCAGCAACTCGCCGCGGCGTGCCGGAAAGCTGCTTCCATTGATGGTAATTTGGTGACTTCTTGCCATTGTCTGATCCCGGAAGGCTCCCCCGTCTACGGCTGGTCCGGGCGACCCGCCGCCGCTGCGCTTCCTGGGATGCTCAGCAAATCAGGCGTTCCGGATCTGAATCGCATACCCTCGTCGTTCGGCAGTAGGAATGTCGATTAAGGCTGTCCTCCGTCACTTTGCTGCCTCCTGTTGAGAGTCGACGGCCATGACCTATCCTCCCATCATGGTCAGACAATGACCGTTTGATGGTTACAGGTGGCAGGCAGTCGCGATCGCGGGCACAGGTCCGCCTTGGCTATGCTGCGTCATGGCCCAAATCCCGGTTGAGCCACGGCGCGGCGATTTCGGCCTCGGCCAACCGAATCGCACTGACCGCCGTTCGCGAGGACAGCGCCTCGGCCGGCAGAGCCCGGTGGACGTTCTCAATGCGGAGCGAGGACTGGCCGGAACCGGGGTCAAGGGCATTGAGGCGCGGCGGAATCCGGACGGAGCGGTCTGCGCGACTTCGGCGTCATGAGACGGCTGAAAACGCGGCGTAGAGCGGGAGTCACCGGACCGCCGGCGGCCGGCAAACCAAGGTCGAAGCGCGCAATACGGCCAAATGAACCCGAGCCGTCCTTGGCACGTTCAGACGATATGGGAATGCGCCGATTAGGCTCAGAACGAACATCCTCGTTCGAAAGACTCCATTCAATCGTCAAATTTTGACCGCTATCGTGTGGTCACTGACCGATGGGGCAGGGAGGGCATCGGGGGATATCGCCGTGCTCCGGGAGTAGGGTGCTTAGCCCACAGGGGGTTCTTGTGTCCGGTCCACCAACGCCTCGCACTGCAGCAGTCTAGTGTCGCCCAGCACGCGGGGAAACGCTGCTCCCACGCGCTGAAGGTCTACGCTCTGAGTGAAAGACAGGCGGCTGAGCTGTACGGCTCGGCTGAAAGGAGGAGCTATGGGACTTCTCAATCAGCTCGGGCGTGGCCCCTGACATGGAGGAAGCATGAAGGCGGACCCCGCCCTGACGATGATTTGGTGGTCGGCAGCGCGGGCCCTGCCGACGGCTCCGGCACGGAGGTCGAGCGGCGTTTTCGCCTGAGGGACACGAATCGGCATGCTGCCCTGAAATCGATGGGGGATGAGGGAATGCGAAATGCCATGCTCTCCTGCGCCTTCGCAAGTGTCGTACTGGCTCACACGACATTCCTGAGCCGGCCTGCTGTCGCCGGGCCCGGCGAGGCTGGGCAGACGCAGACCGAACCAGCGCAGCCCGGATTGAGACTCGCCCAGAATACCGAAGCGGCCGGAAGTACCGTCGCCGGCAAGCAGAAGCTGTCCGCGGACGCGGAAGCGGACGGCCATGGGCAGGTCTCTGTACTCGCCGCCCAGGCAAAAGCCGAGAAGGGCAAAGAGGCTCCCATCCCCGCGGTCGACAAGGAGACCCTCTCCCTCTATCCCACCGCTGCGCAGTGTGGCCAATGCCACAAGCAAATCTACGAGGAATGGTCTTCCTCGCAGCATGCATATGCGTCGATCTCGCCGATGTTCCACGCGTTCGAGCAGAAATTCCAGGAGATGACCAAGGGTACGGTCGGCACCTTCTGCGTGCGCTGCCACCAGCAGGTCGGAACCCAGCTCGGCGAGAACCGCGCGACGCCGCTGTGGCAGATGAGCCAGATCTCGCGCGAGGGCATAAGCTGCATCACCTGCCACCGGGTCAAGGAGCAGTACGGCAAGGTCAACGGCGAGCGTCGCGTCGAGCCGGGCAAAATCTACGATCCGGTCTACGGCAGCGGTGAGAAAAGCGTCCTCAAGGACATCCTCGCCAACAAGGAAACGTACTCCGTCAAAACCAGCGAAATCGGGCGTGGCAACAGCATCCACAACGGCATGATGACGAACCCGCAGCTGACCAAGTCGGAGTTCTGCGTCAGCTGCCACCAGGTTGCCGTCAACCTCGGCATCAAGCTCGAGATCGTCTGGGACCAGTATCGCGACAGCCCGGCAAGAGCGGCCGGCGTGACCTGCCAGGATTGCCACATGGGCAAAGTCCCTGGAAAGGCCGAAGGCTATGCGACCGGACCCTCCGCCGTGGTTGGCGGCAAGGAGATCAACCCGGGGCGCAAGCATGCCAATCACCGCTTCATCGGTCCGGGCTATGCGATCACCCACCCTGGCGTCTTCCCCCACAACACGAAGGCCCAGGCCTTCACCATGAAGGACTGGCTGGAGTTCGACTGGCGCGCCGGCTGGGGCACCAACGAGTTCGAGGACAAGGTCGCCAGCGGCAAGATCAAGGTCAACTTTCCCAAGCGCTGGGCCGATGGGCTCGACCGTGAAGACGCCTGGCAGATCATCGAGGAGAATCTCGCGAAGCTCGACGAGCGGTACGAGCTCCGGCGGCAGGTTATGGAGAACGGTTCCAAAGTCGACGGTCCATACATCGCCGGCGCCCCGCAGGTCGGCAGGGATCTGGCATTCGCCTACAAGATCAAGAACCTCAATCCGGGGCACAACCTGCCGTCCGGTTCCCTCGGCGCTCAGCCGCAGCTCTGGGTGAACGTGGCCCTCGTCGATCCCAACGGCAAGAACGTCTGGGAGTCGGGCTATACCGACAGCAACGGCGACGTGGCCAATCTGCACAGCCTGGATGTTGCGGCCGGTACAATCCGGACGGACCAGCAGCTGGTGAACTACCAGACCATGTTCGTGGTCACCAACCTCAAGGGCACGGACCGCGAGTCGTTCCTGCCGGTGAACCTCGACGTCGACCCGCTGCCGCTTCTGCGTCCGCCTCAGATCCCGACCACCGTTCTCAACCATCCGCCGCTGGTGCGCATGGAGAACCGCTCGCTGTCGCCGCTGGAGGAGAAGCAGATCAAGTACCAGGTACCGGGTAACCTGATCACGAAGCCCGGCCAGTACCGACTCGCATTCCGCATGCGGAGCCGCGCCGAGCCGATCTACTTCATGCGCTTCGTCGGTTCCACCAGGGAGATGGAGCGGCGCATGAACGAGCGGTTGCTCAACTTCCACGACTTCTCGGTGGCGCTCGAAGTGAAAGACTAGCA
>DATBKR010000144.1:0-4059 GCA_036555805.1 Hyphomicrobiaceae bacterium
GGGTCTTGATCGGCTTGTCGAGCACCACCTGGCGGCGGTCGATGCTGAACCCGCCCGCCGTGACGGTCTCGACGATGTCGCGCGTCGTCACCGAGCCGTAGAGCTGGCCGGTGTCGCCGGCCTGGCGGATGGCGACGAAGCTCTGGCCGCCCAGCTTCTCGGCTACGGCCTCGGCATCCTTCTTCAGTTCGAGGTTGCGCGCCTCCAGCTGCGCCCGGTTCGATTCGAAACGCTTGAGGTTCTCTTCGGTTGCGCGCAGCGCATTCTTCTGCGGGAGCAGGAAATTGCGGGCATAGCCGTCCTTGACGGTGACGACGTCGCCCATCTGGCCGAGGCGCCCGATGCGCTCAAGCAGGATGATCTGCATGGGAATACTCCGTTATCTCGCGATAGGTGGTCTCAGGTTGGCGGGGATTGCGGCGCCCCGAGGCGCTGCTTGAGCTTGAGTACCGGCTCGATCAGCCCGGCGAGGATGACGAGGATGGCGGCGGAGGCCGTAAACGGCGGCACCAGCAGTCCCGTATAGACCACCCACAGCAGCCAGCGCGCGCCGCGGCGGGCGAGGAAGTGCACGAGCGCCAGGCCGGCGAGCAGTTGGGCGACCAGCAGCCCGCCCGTGAAGCCCGCGCCGGCGGTGCCGAGCACGCCCGGCGCGAACCCGGCGAGCAGGGCGGCGCCCAGGAGGAGCGGGAAGCCCTTCGGATAGGTCAGCGCCGGCACGTCCGGCCAGGGACGGGCCAGCCGGCCCGAGGCGTCGGCGATGCGGCCGGCGAGATAGAGGTTTGCAACCATGATGAGGAGCCAATCGACCGCAATGGCGCTGGGTGCAAGCGTAACGAAGAGGTCGGCGAAGTCCTCGATCTGCTGCTCGCTGGGGCCCCTGCCGGGCTCGCTGAAGGCGATCTTGATCTGGTCGATGATGCGGGGCCGCAGCGCCTCGAAACTGCCGCCGACCAGCGGCAGCGTCAGCACCGGCAAGGCGCCGGCGTAGAGCGCCAGGACGGCGAGCAGACGGCCGAGCGGATACCATTCCCGCGCGCCGGCATCGGCGGGCGACGGCCGGCTGAGATAAGCGAGGTAGGCGACGAGCGCCGCCGGCACGCCGACGGCGAACAGGTAGCCCGCCGCTTCCAGCGGGGAGGCCGCGACCGCCACGGCGAGCGTGCCGACGAGGGCCCCGCCCACGGTCGGCAGCCAGCCCCAGCCGAGGCCGGCCAGCAGCGGTGGCAGCGGCGCCAGGAAATAGAGGAGATGGCCCAGCACAGGCCCGCCGCGACCGGCCGAAAAGAACGCCAGCGCGGAAGCGAGGCCGGAGCCGAGGCCGATGAGAAGACCTTGTTGCATGTCTGCAGCTGTCCCGCCGTGGCGGTTAGAGACGGATCCCGTCCCAACCCTTCGACATCTCTACCCGCCTCGGTCAAGCCCGGAGGCGCGGCCCGAGCCCTGCGGTCACTCCACCATGTACGGCAGCAGCCCCAGGAAGCGGGCGCGCTTGATCGCCCGCGCCAATTCGCGCTGCTTGCTGGCCGACACCGCCGTGATGCGGCTCGGCACGATCTTGCCGCGCTCGGACATGTAGCGGCCGAGCAGTCGCGCGTCCTTGTAGTCGATCTTGGGCGCGTTCTCGCCGGAGAACGGGCAGGTCTTGCGGCGGCGGTGGAATGGCCGGCGGACGGCGGTGCTGGGCGTATCGGCCACGGCTCAGCTCCTCTCGTCGGTATCGGCTGGGGCGTCGGACTCGCGTGGAGGGCGCGGCCCGCGCGGCCGATCGCCGTCGCTGCCTTCCCGCTCGCGGCGCGGGCCACCTTCCGGGCGATCTCCGCGGAAGCCACCACCGCCGCGATCCCCCCGGAATCCGCCACCTCCGCCGCCACCGCGGAAGCCGCCGCGATCGCCGCCGCGGAAGCCGCCGCCGCGCTCGCCGCGGAATCCGCCGCGCTCGCCGTCGCGCCGCTCGTCGCGGTCGCTCTTGCGCATCTGGATGGAAGGCTCGGTCTCGTGCGCCTCGACGCGCACCGTCAGGAACCGGATGACGTCGGAGGAGATGCGCATGCGCCGCTCCATCTCGGCGACCGCGGTTGGGGGTGCGTCGATGTTCATCAGGGAGAAGTGCGCCTTGCGGTTCTTCTTGATCTTGTAGGCGAGCGGCTTGACACCCCAGTACTCGGTCTTGCCGACCTTGCCGCCGCCCTCGCTGATGACTTCGCCGTATTCCTTCGTGAGCGCATCGACCTGCGCCTGCGAGATATCCTGGCGAGCCAGGAAGACATGCTCGTAGAGTGGCACCTGAAAGCCTTTCCTCGTTCCAGACGACCCGGCGCAAAGCCCCTTTTGGGCCCCGGCACGCTGCGCCCCGGCATATCCGTCGCGCGCCATGCAGAAAGGCCCAAAGACCCGAAAGAGCGGAGACACCGGCAGCCGGGCGCAGGGCCCTCCCCCCAATTCAGGACATGGGGGACTTCCGTTCAGCCTCCGGCCGGATCGGGTGAGGCGGCTCTTATACGCATAATGCCAACAACGGCAAGAGCAAATCGCGCCTCGCCGCGCCTGGCCGAAGCACATACCGGGGTCAGACCCCTCGCGTCGGCGCTGGTTGCTGACCAGCAGGGTTGGTGGCGGGGGGTCTGACCCCACTCTACCCTGCTCGCCGCGGTCGCAGCTGTGGACGAAGCCTTGACGAGCGGGGGCCCCTGTGGCTAAGCCGCGCGCTGGGTCGGCATGGGGACTTGGGCTGAATGGCCGTCGCATTGGTATTTCCTGGACAGGGCAGCCAGGCTGTCGGCATGGGCGCCGAACTCGCCAAGGCCCATGCTGCGGCGCGAAACGTGCTGGCCGAGGTCGACGCGGCGCTGGAGCAGGACCTGTCGAGGATCATGTTCGAGGGCCCGCTCGACACGCTGACGCTGACGGAAAATGCGCAGCCGGCGCTTCTTGCCGTATCCATCGCCACCCTGCGCGTCCTGGAGGAGCAAGGCCTGCGCCTGGCCGAACACGTCAAGTTCGTCGGCGGCCATTCGCTCGGCGAATACTCGGCGCTGTGCGCCGCCGGCGCCCTGTCGATCGCCGACGGCGCGCGCCTCCTGAAGATCAGAGGTCGGGCCATGCAGGCCGCGGTGCCGGTGGGCCAGGGGGCGATGGCGGCCCTGCTGGGCGTCGGCAGGGAGGCGGCCGAAAGGCTCGCCGCTGCAGCGGCGCAAGGCGAGGTGTGCCAGCTCGCCAACGACAACGAGCCCACGCAAGCCGTGATCTCGGGCGCCAAAACCGCCATCGACCGCGCGGCCAAGCTCGCCAAAGAGCACGGCGTGCGCCGTTTCATACCGCTCAACGTCAGCGCCCCCTTCCATTGCGCCCTCATGCAGCCCGCCGCCGAAGCCATGGCCAAGGCGCTGGCCGATATCGAGGTGAAGCGTCCCGTTGCGCCTCTGGTCGCCAACGTGACCGCAGCGCCGATCAGCGATCCGCAGGAGGTCAAGACCCGCCTTGTCGAGCAGGTGACCGGTACCGTGCGGTGGCGGGAATGTGTGGCGGCCATGGCGCGTGAAGGCGTCACTGACGTTGTCGAGGTCGGGTCGGGCAAGGTGCTGGCCGGGCTCGCCAAGCGCATCGTGCCGTCGCTCAATGCCGTCTCGGTCGGCACGCCCCAAGAGCTCGAGGCCGCGCTGGCCGTGCTCACAGCAAAGGGATAAGCATGTTCGACCTGACCGACAGGACGGCGCTCGTCACCGGTGCCACCGGCGGCATCGGCGGGGCCATCGCGCGCGCTCTCCATAAGCAGGGCGCCACCGTCGCTGTCTCTGGCCGGCAGGCGGAGAAGCTGGAGAAGCTGGCGACGGAACTCGGCGAGCGCGCGCACGTGCTGCCCTGCGATCTGGCCGACCGGGCCGCCGTGGCGGGGCTGGTGGACGCGGCGGCGGCCAGGCTGGAGCGCGTCGACATCCTGGTTAACAACGCCGGCCTCACCAAGGACAACCTGTTGATGGTGATGAAGGACGAGCAATGGGACGAGGTGATTGCGGTCAATCTCACCGCCACCTTCATGCTCATGCGCGCCGCGGCCCG
>DATBKR010000145.1:0-9724 GCA_036555805.1 Hyphomicrobiaceae bacterium
GACCGCAACTCGCAGCGCTTCCGCGACCTCGCCAAGGCCCTCAACCTCTCCAACGACGATTTCATCCGTACCACGGAGCCCAGGCACTACCGCTCCTCGGAGGAGATCTGGCGCCGCATGGCCGCCAGCAACCGCGACATCTTCCGCAAGATGTACGCCGGCTGGTATTCCGTGCGCGACGAGGCCTTCTACACCGAGAAGGAGACCACGGTCGGACCCGACGGCGTGCGCGTCGGGGCACAGGGTACGCCGGTCGAGTGGTTCGAGGAGGAGACCTACTTCTTCCGCCTGTCCGCCTACCAGGACAAGCTGCTCGCCCACTACGAGGCCAATCCCGACTTCATCCTGCCGCGCGAGCGCCGGAACGAGGTCGTCAGCTTCGTCAAGGGTGGCCTCGAAGACCTCTCCATCTCGCGCACCACGCTGGACTGGGGCATTCCCGTGCCGGGTGCGCCGGAGCACGTCATGTACGTGTGGGTCGACGCACTCACCAACTACATCACGGGCGTAGGCTTCCCCGACCAGGCGAGCCCGCTGTGGCGCTACTGGCCGGCCGACGTGCACGTCATCGGCAAGGACATCCTGCGCTTCCACGCCGTGTACTGGCCGGCCTTCCTGATGTCCGCGGGCCTGCAGCTCCCGAAGCGCATCTTCAGCCACGGCTTCGTGCTGAACCGCGGCGAGAAGATGTCGAAGTCGGTGGGCAACGTGGAGGACCCGTTCAACCTGATCGAGGTTTATGGGCCAGACCAGTTGCGCTACTTCTTCCTGCGCGAGGTGGTGTTCGGCCAGGACGGCAACTACACGCCGGAGGCGATCGCCAACCGCATCAATGCGGATTTGGCTAATGGCATCGGCAACCTGGCACAGCGCTCGCTGTCCATGATCGCGAAGAACTGCGCTGGCAAGGTCCCCGAGCCCGGAGCCTTCACGGAGTCTGACAAGGCCATGCTCGCCGCTGCCGACGCGGCCTATGCCAAGGCGCGCGAGGCTATGGATCGACAGGGTCTCAAGCAATACCTCGACGCACTGTGGAGCGTGGTGGGCGACGGCGATCGCTACTTCGCGGCAGAGGAGCCCTGGGCCAAGGGCAAGACCGACCCGGCACGCATGGGCACCATCCTCTACGTGACGGCCGAGGTCGTGCGCCAGGTCGCCATCCTCGCCCAGCCGGCGACGCCGGCGGGCGCGGGGAAGCTGCTCGACCTGCTGGGCCAGAAGGCGGACGCGCGGAGCTTCGCCTCCCTGGGTGCAGCTGGGCGGCTGCTGCCGGGACCGCTGCTCCCCGCACCGACGGGCGTCTTCCCGCGCTACGTTGAACCGAAGGACGAGGCGGAAAGGAAGCCCGAGCCGAAGTCCAAGAAGAAGGCAAAGTAGGTTGGGTCGAGCGCCAGCGAGACCCAACAACCGGTGTTGGGTCTTCGCTTCGCTCGACCCAACCTACAAAAAACACGCATGCTTGTCGATCATCACTGCCATCTCGACTACCCGGACTTCGCCGACGATCTCGACGGGGTGGTCGGCCGCGCCAGGGCGGCGGGCGTGGGGCTGCTGGTGTCGATCTCCACGCGCATCCGTCGTTTCGACGGCCTTCTCAGGATCGCCGAGGCGCACGACAACGTGCTCTGCTCCGTCGGCACTCACCCGCACTACGCCCACGAGGAGCTGGACATCCCGGTCGGGGAGATCGTCGAGCGCGCGCGCCATCCCAAGGTGGTGGCCATCGGCGAGGCGGGCCTCGACTACTTCTACGACAACAGCCCGCGTGAGGCGCAGGAGCGGGGCTTCCGCAACCACATCGCCGCCGCCCGTGCCACCCGGCTTCCACTCGTGATCCACACGCGCGACGCCGACGCCGACACCGCCGCAATCCTCACCGAGGAGACGGCGCGCGGCCCGTTCCCGGCCGTGCTGCACTGCTTCACGGGCGGCGCCGAGCTGGCGCGCACCGGCCTCGACCTCGGCCTTTACGTCTCCTTCTCCGGCATCGTCACGTTCAAGAAGTCCGAGGCCCTGCGCGCGGTGGCACGCGCCGTTCCTCTCGACCGGCTGCTGGTGGAGACCGACGCCCCATTCCTGGCGCCCGGCAAATACCGGGGCAAGCGCAACGAGCCGGCCTATGTGGTGGAGACCGCCGCCGTGCTGGCACAACTCAAGGGCATCTCGCCCCAGGAATTGGCCCGCGCCACAACGGAGAACTTCTTCCGCCTCTACAGCAAGGCCCCGCGGGTGGCGCCGGCATGAGCACGCGCTTCACGCTTCTGGGCACCGCCTCGTCCATGGGCGTGCCGCGCGTCGGGCCGGTGTGGGGCAGCTGCGACCCGGACAATCCGAGGAACCGCCGCCGGCGCTGCGCGCTGCTGGTGCGGCGAGGCGTCGGCAAGGCGCAGACGACCGTGCTGGTCGATACGCCGCCCGAGATCCGCGAGCAGATGCTCGATGCGGGCGTCTCCACGCTCGACGGGGTTCTGTTCACCCACGACCACGCCGACCACACCCACGGCATCGACGACCTGCGCGCGGTCTACTTCAACATCAGGCGCCGCGTGCCGGTGTGGGCCGACTCGGTGACGCGCGCCACGCTCGAGCAGCGCTTCGCGTACTGCTTCCGGCAGCGCGCGGGCTCCGGCTATCCCGCCATCCTGGAGGCGTCGACCATCGTTCCGCCCGAGCCGGTGCGGATCGGTGGGAGGGGCGGCGTCATCGAGGCCGTGCCGATCCCCCTGGAGCACGGCGATGTCGCCACGCTCGGCTTCCGCTTCGGCAATGTGGCCTACTCGCCGGACGCGGGCGGCATCCCCGAGAGCTCGGTGCCACTGCTGCAGGGGCTCGACCTGTGGATCATCGACGCCCTGCGCCCGATGCCGCATCCCGCCCACTTCTCGGTGCAGCAGGCGCTCGACTGGGTCGCCCGCGTCGGGGCGAAGCGCGCCATCCTCACGCACATGACGGTGGAGCTGGACTACGAGACCCTGCGCCGCGGCCTGCCACCCAACATCGAGGTCGGCTACGACGGCATGGCGGTGGAGACGGATTGAGCCGGCGGCGTGGCGCCGCTGTACCGACGCCGCTGCGTCTCGCAGCCCCCCTCACCCCTCCCGCGTGCCGGGATGGCAGGCGCGCAGGTAGCCGGCGTGGTCGGCGGCCTTTCCGCGCGCGCCTTCCTCCAGGGCGGCGCGCATCCCGGGCTCGATGGCGCGCTTGCGGTGGTTCTTGGGGTCCACGTGCACGTAGGTGGATTCGGTCGTCGCCAGCACTGCCCTCTCCCCGGCCCGACGGATCTCGGTCGAGAGCGTGAAGGACGTCGTGCCCATCCGGGGCACCCAGACCGACACCTCCAGGACATCGTCGAAGCAGGCCGGCGATTTCCATTCGATCGCCTGGCGCACGATCTGCAACTCGAACGTGCCGTCGAAGCCGTCGGTGGCCCTTGGCAACGCGGCGCGCAGGAACTCGAAGCAGGCGAGGTCGGCGTAGTCGCTGTAGCGCGAGTTGAACACCACACGCTGGGCGTCGCACTCCTGGAAACGCACCCGCAGGTAGTAGCGAAACGGCAGGGCCATGGGGTCGCCTCGCTGCTTCAAAGCCGGCCGTCCCGGCGGTGAACGGTGAGCGTGTCGGGGCCCAGCATGCGCCGCTCCGCAAGCTGCCAGCGCGCGGTGTCGTCGAGGATCTCCAGCCCCCGGTTACCGAAGGGCTTGCGACCGCTGCCGCCGAGCGCCTCGGTGCCGCGCGCAATCACCACCTCATCGACGAGGTCGGCAGCGAGGAGCGCGGCGGAGATGGTGGGGCCGCCCTCCACCAGAACGCGCGTCACGCCGTCCCTGCCAAGCGAATGGAGCACGGCGTCCAGGTCGAGACGCCCGTCTGGGCCGGTCGTCACCTGCCGGACCTCGACGCCTGCCGGGTAGGCCGGCGGCGCGCTGCCGACGGCGCCGAAGATGACAATGGGCACGCGGCGGGCGGTCGCGAACATCTTGCGCTGCGGGGGGATGCGGAAGCCGGAATCGAGCACCACCCGGCGCGGCGAACGGCTGGCGAGGCCCGGCAGGCGGCAGGTCAGTTCCGGATCGTCGTCGTCCACCGTGCTGCGCCCCACCAGCACCGCATCGACGCGCGCACGCAGCACGTGCGCGAAGGCGCGCACGTCCGGCCCCGTCACCCAGACGGGTGCGCCGTCGCCCGGCGCGATCAGGCCGTCGCCCGCCACGGCCACCTTGAGCTGGACGAACGGCCGCCCCCTGGTCATGCGCAGGATGTGTCCCGCGGTCACCCAGCGCGCCTGCGCGCCGCAGGTGCCGATGTCGACCGTCACACCGGCCCGGCGCAGCACCGCCACGCCCTGGCCGGCGATTTCGGGATTGGGATCCTCGGTGGCGACCACCACGCGGCGCATGCCGGCGGCCAGGATCGCCTCGGCACAAGGCATGGCTTTGCCCACCGCGGGGTTGGAGCGGCCGTGGTAGGAGCAGGGCTCCAGCGTGACGTACATGGTCCTGCCGCGAGCCGCCGCGCCGGCGACGCTCAGCGCATGCGCCTCGGCGTGCGGCCGGCCGCTGATCTGGGTCCAGCCGCGCGCGATCACCTCGCCCGTCGCCTCGTCGGCGATGACGGCGCCGACCGCCGGGTTGGGCGCGGTCTGGCCCAGGATGCGGCGCGCGACGCGCAGCGCGAGGCCCATCATGCGCTGGTCGCGGGCGTCACCGGCGTGTTCCTGGCCACTCATTGGGGTCGTCTGATGTTTCTTCCCCCGCCCAGCGCCGGACCCGGCGCGGGCGCGGCTTCCTCCGGC
Source organism: Hyphomicrobiaceae bacterium (assembly GCA_036555805.1). Lineage (GTDB taxonomy): Bacteria > Pseudomonadota > Alphaproteobacteria > Rhizobiales > Hyphomicrobiaceae > AWTP1-13. The sequence continues at coordinate 4,793 of DATBKR010000145.1, forward strand.
CCCGGCGCTCCAGCCAGGCCGGCGATCTCCGCCAGCACCTCCTGGAAGTCGGCGGCCTGCCCGAAATGGCGGTACACGGAGGCGAAGCGCACGTAGGCCACCGCATCGAGCCCCTTCAACGCCTCCATCGCCAGCTCGCCGATCACCGAGGACGGCACATCCTGCTCGCCCATGCTCTCCAGCCGCCGCACCAGCCCCGACACCATGCGCTCGATCTGCTCGGCCTCGATCGGCCGCTTGCGCAGGGCCACCTCCACCGAGTGCAAGAGCTTGGCGCGGTCGAACGGCTCCCGCCGCCCCGAGCGCTTGACGACGACGATCTCGCGCAGCTGCACGCGCTCGAAGGTGGTGAACCGCCCGCCGCAGTCCTCGCACGCGCGGCGGCGGCGGATGGCGGAGTTCTCCTCGGTCGGCCGGCTGTCCTTCACCTGGGTATTCTCGCCGTTGCAGTAGGGGCAGCGCATGCGCATCCTCCCTCTCCACGCGCACGTCTCCCTCTCCCCGCGCAGCGCCAAGCTTGCCACGGACTCCGCCAGCGCGGGGAGAGGGCCGGGGTGAGGGGCAGCCACGCCCTGAACGCGGAGTACGTGGCCGCCCCTCACCCCTACTCCTCTCCCCACTTGCCCTCGGGCCCTTGTGGACCACGTGCGGTCGCGGATGGCCGAGGGCAAGCGGGGAGAGGGAGACCCCGCGGATCTCATCCGTAGATCGGAAACCGGCGGCAGAGCTCGACGGCTTCGGCCTTGACCTTGGCCTCCACCTTGGCATTGCCCTCCTCGCCATTGGCAACAAGCCCGTCCAGCACCTCGGCGATCATGCGGGCGATGGCGCGGAACTCCGTCGCGCCGAAGCCCCGCGTGGTGCCCGCGGGCGAGCCGACGCGGATGCCCGAGGCCACGGTCGGCTTCTCCGGGTCGAAAGGCACAGTGTTCTTGTTGGTGGTGATGTTGGCACGACTCAGCGCCTTCTCGGCGCGGTTGCCGGTGAGCTTCTTGGGCCGCAGGTCCACCAGCAGCAGATGGGTATCGGTGCCGCCGGACACCAGGTCGAAGCCTGTGCGGGAAAGTTCCTCGCCCAGCACCCTGGCGTTGTCGGCGACGGCCTGGGCATAGGCGCGGAACGCCGGCGTCAGGGCCTCGCCCAGTGCCACCGCCTTGGCCGCGACCACATGCATGAGCGGCCCGCCCTGCATGCCGGGAAACACGGCGGAATTGACCTTCCTTGCCAGGTCCTCCCGGTCGGTAAGGATCATGGCTCCGCGCGGCCCCCGCAGCGTCTTGTGCGTCGTGCTGGTGACGACATGGGCGTGCGGGAACGGGCTCGGGTGCACGCCGCCCGCCACCAGCCCCGCGAAGTGCGCCATGTCGACCATGAGGTAGGCACCGACCTCGTCGGCGATGGCGCGGAACCGGGCGAAATCGATGATGCGCGGATAGGCGCTGCCGCCGGCGACGATCACCTTCGGCCTGTGCTGGCGCGCCAGTGCCGCGACCTCGTCGAAGTCGATGAGGTGGTCCTGGCGGCGCACCTTGTAGGGCACCACGTGGAACCACTTGCCGGAGTAGTTCACCGGCGAGCCGTGCGTGAGATGCCCGCCGCACTCCAGCGACAGGCCCATGAAGGTGTCGCCCGGCTGCATCAGCGCCATGAATGCGGCCTGGTTGGCGCTCGCGCCGGAGTGCGGCTGCACGTTGGCGAAGCCGCAGTTGAACAGCGCCTTGGCGCGCTCGATGGCCGCCGTCTCCACCTCGTCCACGTGCTGGCAGCCGCCGTAGTAGCGGTGGCCCGGATAGCCCTCGGCGTACTTGTTGGTGAGCACGCTGCCGGCCGCCTCCAGCACCGCGCGCGAGACGATGTTCTCCGACGCGATCAGCTCGATCTCGTGCTGCTGGCGCTCAAGCTCGCGGCCGACCGCGCCCGCGATCTGTGGATCGCCCTGGCTCAGAGTGGCGCGAAAGAAGCTCGAATGCGCCGCATCGCGGCGCCCGGCGGCTGCAGTGGCCATGGGATGCCCTTCAAGTATGCACGTGGCGTGAAGGCTGCGCCCGGATCGGCGCGGCGCCCTCTTATCACGGTGGTGTCATGGGCAACAAGGCGGGGGATCGTCCGGGCGGCGAGCCGTCTCTCAAAGGGCACGCAATCTCAACACCAGGACCGAGCGGACTCACACCCTGCCGGTCTGCCCCTCCTTGATGGCGCGCAGCTTCCGCGCCATCGAGAAGAGGATGACTATCCCAAGTACCGGGACGAACAGCACCGCGGGCCAGAAACCGAAGACTTCGTACATCATGGCAACGGGCCCCCACACCGTCACGCTGCGTTCCGTTCCAAATTCCACCTGCACCAGCTGGTAGGCCATGAAGGCGGTGCCGAGGACCGCGATGACGGCGATGATCCACATGGCTCTGCGGGTCTGGCGCGCGCCCTCCGCCGGCGGCAGGTCGTCCACCGTCTGGACCGGCGTTGTCGGGTCCTGCTGCCGGTGACGCCAGAGCGCAAAGGCGCCGTAGCCGAGACCGAGCACGCCTATTCCGCCAAGGACGGCGACCCCTCCCAGATCGATGGGCTGTCCGGAGCTGAGCCAGAACGGGATGGCAATGAGGCAGGCGGCGCCAGCGACAATGCTGAGGACTGGATGCAGGTAGCCGCTGTAGTGCAACAGCCTGCTGGCACCCGGTGACATCGGCATGGACCCCTCCGTTGCTTCGTCAACGCCGCGATTCGCTCCCAGGCGTTGCCTCGCTACAAATGGGGTGTGTCCACACTATGACGACGAAAATGGGGTCAGACCCAGGGTCAGACCCTGCGGGTCTGACCCCAATCTACGAGTTCGGGCCGGCGTCGAAGTTGACCTTGTCCACCAGCTCGGAGGCGCGCTTGCGGTGCTTGCCGATGTTTTCCAGCGGCAGCGGGTCGGCCTTCAGCGTGCCCCAGCTCTGCACGACCTGGGAGGGCTGAACGTGCGGGCTCACGGGGTATTCGTTGTTGGCCGCGGCGTAGATGCGCTGGGCCTCGTCGGAAGCCAGGAACTCCATCAGCTTGAGCGCGGCGGCGCGGTTCGGCGCATGCCTGGTCATGGCCACGCCCGAGATGTTGACATGGCTGCCGCGGTCGTTGGCGTTGGGGAAGATCACGCGGATGGCGGCGGCCCACTTCTTCTGCTCGGGGTTCTTCTCGTCCGTCGCCATCAGGCCCATGTAGTAGGTGTTGCCGAGCGCGATGTCGCACTTGCCCGAGGCGATGTCGCGCGCCTGCTCGCGGTCGCCGCCGGCTGGCTTGTGCGCAAGGTTGTCGCGCACGCCCTTGAGCCACGTCTCGGTGAACGCCTCGCCCTTGTGGGCGATCATGGTGGCGATCAGCGAAGTGTTGTAGACGTGCTGGCCCGAGCGGACGCAGAACCTGCCCTTCCACTTGGGATCGGCCAGCTCCTCGTAGGTGATGCTGTCCTGCCTGACGCGCGCCTTCGAGGCGTACACGACGCGCGAGCGCATGGTGAGCCCGAACCAGTGGTTGTCGGGGTCGCGGTAGGGCGCGGGGATCGCCTTCGCCAGCGCCTCCGACTGCACCGGCTGCGTCACGCCCGCCTCCTTGGCCTCCGACAGGCGGCCGGCATCGACGGTCAGCAGCAGGTCGGCCGGGCTGTTACGGCCCTCGGCCGCCAGGCGCTCGTTGAGCCCCGCCGCGGCATAGACCACATTGGTCCTGATGCCGGTCTTGTCCGTGAACGCCTTGAGCAGGGGATCGATCAGCTGCGGCTGGCGGTAGGAGTAGATGTTGACTTCCGCGGCCGCGGCGGCAGCGATCCCGCCCGCGAGGGCGGCGACAGCGAGCGCGACGCCGGCAGCCGTCTGCGCTCCCCGGGGACGTTTGGATGTGGCCTGCATGGTTCCTCCAATCGAGGTTAGGCCCAGATCCCTCGCGACCAGCTCGGCGACAGGCCAACGGCCGGCGACGCGGGGCGGCGGACGCCCGTCATCTCGCGCTATCTGTGCGAAAGTATACTCCAGATGTCAAGAAATTACGGCCCTGTCGCGGGCCACGTGGCTCGATTTGAATCGTTGTAAGTGCGACCGCAGCAAAACCGCGTTCGGGCTACGCCAGTGCGCGGCGCACTTCGTCCCGCATAGCGTGATAGGTCAGATCCAGGAACAGCGGCGTCACGGAGATATAGCCCGCGTACACGGCGGCGAGGTCGGTGCCCTCCGCGGCGCTGGAGCGGCGGCGCTCGAAGGCGAGCCAGTAGTAGGGGTTGCCCCAGGTGTCGTGCCGCTCCTCGATCTGCAGCAGGCCCGGATCGCGCCGGCCCTGCACCGTCACCAGCGTGCCCTGAACGTCGTCGGGCTCCCGGTCCGGGAAGTTGACGTTCATCACGCACGACGGCATCCACTGGGCGGCCAGCAGCCTGCGGATGAGGCCGGGCGCGTGCGCCAGCGCCGTCTGCCAGCGCACGCTCCTGCCGCTGCCGAAGCCGAAGGCCTGCGACAGGGCGATGGAGCGGATGCCGAGGATGGTGCCCTCGAAGGCGCCGGCGATGGTGCCGGAATAGGTCACGTCCTCGGCCATGTTGGCGCCGCGGTTGACGCCCGACAGCACGAGATCGGGCGGCTTGTCCTTCAGGATGTGGCGCACGCCCATGATGACGCTGTCGGTGGGCGTGCCGCGCACGGCGAAAGCGCGCTCGTCGAGGCGGCGCAGGCGCAAGGGCTCGTGCATGGATAGCGAGTGGCTGGCGCCGGACTGGTTGGTCTCGGGCGCCACTACCCAGACGTCGTCGGAGAGCTGGGCCGCGATCTCGCGCAGGGCGTGCAGGCCGGGCGCGTCGATGCCGTCGTCGTTGGTGAGGAGGATGCGCATGGGCGCGGGCGTGGGGCTCATGGGGGCCACTCTATCCGCGTCGGCTTCTTGTGCAATGCACGTTTACCCGCATCGGTC
>DATBKR010000146.1:0-4728 GCA_036555805.1 Hyphomicrobiaceae bacterium
GGCGCTGGAGAAGCGCGACAGCCGCGCCTTGGGCGGCAGGCTCGATTTCAGGGCGTCGGTCCCCTCGTTGACCGCCAGCGCCTCGGCGATGCGCGTGGTGGCCTTGCGGCTGGCGAGCGGCGGCGTGAGCCCCAGCAGCGCGACGCGTTCGCCCGCGCGCACCAGCATCTCGGCCACGGCGAACGTGAGCACCAGGGCGCGGTCGCGCTTGTCCACCTGCGCCAAGTGGCTGCGGAAGGCCATGGAGGAAGACACGTCGGGCCAGAGCCAGAACGTATGCGAGGCCTCCCACTCGCGCTCGCGCACGTAGAGCGTGTCGGAGGCCGCCGAGCGCCGCCAGTCGATGACGGTGGCCGGGTCGCTGCCCTCGAACTGCCGGAACTGCCAGAACGTCTCGCCCGTGCCGGCGCGGCGGCGGCCGTGGATGCCGTGCGCCACCGTGTTGGCTACTTTCAGCGCTTCCAGGAGCAAATCGGGAAGGCGGTCGGCCAGCGCGTGCGCCTCGCCTTCAAGCTTGAAGACGCTGGCCCCGCCGCGGCCGGTTTCGCTCGCAGACCTGCGCGCCGCCACCCTGCTACCCTAGAGCTGCTGTCAAGCGATTGATGACGCCGCTCGCCGTCTCGCCCTCGGCGCGCGCGGCGAACGTGAGCGCCATGCGGTGCTTGAGGATGGGCTCCGCCAGCGCGATGACGTCGTCCACCGAGGGCGCCAGGCGGCCGTCGATCAGGGCCTTGGCGCGTACGGCCAGCATCAGCGCCTGGCTGGCGCGCGGACCTGGCCCCCAGGCGATCAGCCGGTCGGTATCGGCGCCCGCACCGGTACCGGGACGGGCCGAGCGCGCCAGCCGCAGGATCGCCTCCACTACCTTGTCAGGGACGGGAAGCTGGCGCACGAGGCGCTGGATCGACTGCAGCTCCGGGGCGGTCAGCACCTGTTCGACGCGCCGCTCCTCGTTGCCGGTGGTGGCGAACAGCATGCGCCGCTCCGCTCCCTGGTCGGGATAGCCCACGTCGATCTGCAGCAGGAACCGGTCCAGCTGCGCCTCGGGCAGCGGGTACGTGCCCTCCTGCTCCAGCGGGTTCTGGGTGGCGAGCACGTGGAAGGGCATCGGCACGTCATGGCGCTGGCCAGCGACTGTGACGTGGTGCTCCTGCATGGCCTGCAGGAGGGCCGACTGCGTCTTGGGGCTGGCGCGATTGATCTCGTCGGCCATCAAAAGCTGGGCGAAGATGGGTCCCTTCACGAAGCGGAAGCTGCGCCGGCCGGCCGCGTTGTCCTCCAGCACCTCCGAGCCGATGATGTCGGAGGGCATGAGGTCGGGCGTGAACTGGATGCGCTTGGCGTCGAGGCACAAGACCTTGCCGAGCGTCTCCACCAGCAGCGTCTTGGCAAGGCCCGGCACGCCGATCAGCAGGGCATGTCCGCCGCACAGCAGCGTGATCAGCGTGTGCTCGATCACCTGCTCCTGGCCGAAGATGACGGCGCTTGCGGCCTTGTGAACGCGCTGGATACGCTCGCCGGCCGCTTCCACGCGGGCTACGATGGCTTCATCAGTCTGGGTGAGTGTGCTCATGACCCTGAACTATATACGCTCCGCCGGTTGGGTTACGAAACTGTGTCAGCAAAATTGGTCATAAATTGAACGGTTTGGCTAGTGTGCTGAAAACGATGGCAATCTGACGCATGTTAGCGCAGTTCGAGGCCAGCGAGAGTCACATGGAGGGTCAGGTCGAGGGAATGTGATCATGAGTGCCGAACGCCTGCCGCCCATTGCGGACGCGGACTTGACCGATGAGCAGAAGAAGGCCGCCCGGGAATTCGAAACCGGTCGCGGCTATGAGGTACACGGGCCTTTTGCGGCGATGCTGCGTTCGCCGGAGGTGATGTTGCGCGCCATGGCCATGGGCGACTACCTGCGCTTCCGCAACGCGCTTCCCAAGCGGGTGAGCGAGATGGTGATCCTGGTAACCGCCCGCGAATGGACGCAGCAGTTCGAGTGGACCTACCACTACCGCTATGCAATGGAAGCAGGGCTGGCGCGAGAAATCGCCGACGCCATCGGCGAGGGCCGGCGGCCGCCGAACATGGCCGCGGACGAGACGGCCGCCTACGACTTCGCCATCGAACTGCACCACCGCAAGGGCGTGAGCGACGCCACCTACGCCCGCGCCCTCGCCGTGTTCGGCGAGTGTGGCATCGTCGATCTCACCGGCATCTGCGGCTACTACAGCCTCCTCGCCATGATGATGAACGTGGCCCGCACCCCCGCCGACGCCGAGGGCGCCGCGCCGCTGGCAAAGTTTCCGACGTGAGATGACGACGAACCAAGCCACCTGTCATCGCTCACCTGCGGCTCGCGTCGCTCCGGCCGGGATGACGGGTGCACGGACGGCCTGACATGGCCTCCGACGCCAGCACCAATCGCATCGTCGGGCTGGAGGCGCTGATCAAGGCGGAGGCCGGGAAGGAGCCGCCGCCCGTCGAGAAATGGAACCCGCCCTACTGCGGCGACATCGGCCTGAGGATTCGCGCCGATGGCGTCTGGCTCTACCGCGGCAGCCCCATCGCCCGGCCCGCGCTCGTCAAGCTGTTCGCCAGCGTGCTGCGCCGGGACGCCGATGGCCGGCACTACCTCGTCACGCCTGCGGAGAAGATCGATGTGGCCGTGGACGACGCGCCTCTGCTGGCGGTCGAGATGGAGGCGCGCGGCGGCGGCCCGGCCCAAACCCTGATCTTCCGCACCAACGTGGACGACATCGTCACGGCCGGGCCCGACCATCCCCTGCGCTTCGCCGCCGAGCCCGATACCGGCGGCCTCAAGCCCTATCTCCTCGTGCGCGGCCGCCTCGAGGCGCTCCTCACGCGCGCGCTCTCCTACGATCTCGTCGAGCTTGCTTCGCAGGAGGAAGGCCGGGGCCTCGGCCTGTGGAGCGGTGGCACCTTCTTTCCGTTTCCGGAAGCATAGCCGAGATCGACGCGCCGGCTTGAGACGCGGAGCCTCCAGTCGTCTCTCCTTCCTTCTTCTCCAGGCAACCCCCTGATGCCGCCAGCGCCAGCAGGCGCTAACAGCACGGTCCATCCTGGACGGTTACGACGCCGCAGGTGCCGGCCACAATTGCGGCTGGCTCGAGCTTTACATCCACGCGCCGCGGCATCGAGTTGCCGGATCCTGCAGGCCTTGTGCCATGGCGGGCGTCAGATCAAAACCTGCAATCGGAACGTGCGGAGGGTACAAATGCGGTTCGGCTGGCTGAGGAGTGGCACGTTGATAGGCGTGGGTGTGGCAGTCGGTATCGCGGCAGGCGGCGCAGGGGGCTTCAGCCTCCCGGCTACGCAAGCAGCGAGCCCTGCCCGTCCTGCACCGGCGAGAGATGACGCCATCGTGCGCACGCAGGCATCCCCGCAGCCGGAGTCCTGCGGAACGTCGTCAACGGCGCCGCCCTGCAAGAAGCCAGCGAAGCCAAAGGCCAAGAAGGAAAAGCAGCGCAGGATCTCGCCGTGCGGCCCGGGGCTCGCTCCGTGCCCCGGCTCCAACAACATGTAGCGCACAGGGCGGCGCTGGCGGGCCCACCGCCCCTCGGCGGCGCCTCCGGCGCCGCGCCGGCGCTCGCCGGGCGGCTGTCACGGCACATAGCGCATGCCGAGCCAGGCGCACACCTCGCGGGCATGCGCGGCAGGCAGGCTGACGGGGTAGTAGACGCGCGCGATCCGCCCGTCCCTGACGGCCAGGGTGAGCCGTGTCAGGTAGGTGACGCCGCCGGTGGCGAAGGTGGGGAGCGCCAGCGCGCGCTGCAGGGCGAAGTGCGCGTCGCTGACGAGTTCGAACGGCAGGCGCAAGCGCTCCACCAGTTCGCGCTGGTAGTCGGTGGCCTGCGTGGAGAGGCCGTAGACCTGCGCGCCCGCCTGGAGAAAGCCGGCGTGCAGGTCGCGGAAGCCCTCGGCCTCGGGCGTGGAGCCGTGCGCGCCGGGGATGTCGTCCCAACCGGGCGGATTGGGCAGGCCCGGCCGGCCGGTCCAGGGATAGCAGTAGACGATGGCCATGCCGGACATCCGCGCGAAGTTCACGCTGCGGCTGGCGGTGGTCGGCAGGTCGAGGTCGGGCATGCGCGCCCCGCGCTTCAGGTGGCGCGCGCCGCCATCGTCGGGCCGCGCTGCGCCGCCGCCGGTGCCCGCGGCGGTGCCTGAGAGCGGCTTCACGGGCGGGGGTTCTGCCGCAGCCAGTCCAGCACCTCGCCGGCGTTCTGGTCGGGCGGGAACACGGGGTAGAAGACCTTGGCGATACGGCCGTCGTCGATGACGAGGGCGAGGCGCTTGATCAGCGTCATATCGGCGACCTGCATGAGAGGCAGACGCAGCGCCTTGGCCAGCGCCAGCTGCTCGTCGGACAGCAGCGGGAACGGCAGATGCAGGCGCCCGGCCGCCTCGCGCTGGTAGGCCGTGTCCTGCGTGGACAGCCCGAACACGCGCGCCGCGCCGGCGGCTGCGAGGTCCTTGTGAAGATCGCGGAAGCCGCAGGCGTGCGGCGTACAGCCGCGCGCGCCGGGGATCGTATCCCAGTCCGCCACCGGCGAGATCTGGCCCGGCACCCCGGTGCGCGGATAGGCGAACACCACCACGCGACCGGGGATCCTGGCCAGCGACGCCTGCGTTCCGTCGGTGGCGTCCAGCGCCACGTCCGGCACGGCCATCCCGGTCAGATGCCTTGCGCCCCCGTCGTCCTCCGGCGCC